>JBJELO010000192.1:0-37222 GCA_051879195.1 Lachnospiraceae bacterium | reverse complement strand
AGACCGGGGAAGCAGATGCATTCGTTTCCGCAGGCAGCACCGGTGCTGTTCTGGTAGGCGGTGTGCTGGTAGCCGGCCGGATCCGGGGCATTGAACGGACACCTCTGGGAACACTGATTCCCACGGAGACGGGTGTGGCTCTGCTGGTGGATTCCGGTGCCAATGCGGACTGCCGGCCTTCCCATCTGGTTCAGTTTGCCCAGATGGGCTCCGTTTATATGGAGCATGTGGTTGGTGTGAAAAATCCCAGAGTTTCCATTGTCAATATTGGTGTGGAGGAAGAAAAAGGGAATGCGCTGGTGAAGGAAACCTTTCCTTTATTAAAGGAATGCCCCAATATCAATTTCACCGGCAGCATTGAAGCAAGAGAGATCCCCCACGGTGCGGCCGATGTCATTGTATGCGACGGATTTACCGGTAATGTCATCCTTAAATTATATGAAGGAACTGCTTCCACACTGGTTCATGTGATCAAAGGTGGCCTGAAGAGTTCCCTTCGTTCCAAGATCGGCGGACTGCTGATCAAGCCTGCTCTGAAGAAAACACTGAAGAAATTCGACGCTTCCCAGTACGGCGGTGCTCCCATGCTGGGTCTGAATGGTCTGGTGGTAAAAACCCATGGTTCCGCAACGGCCAATGAAGTCTGCAATTCCATCATTCAGTGTATTACATTCAAGGAACAGGGAATCAATGACAAGATCAGAGCGCTTCTGGGCAGAGATGCTGCAAAAAAAGCATCTGAAGGCGAAAAAGCAGGAAAAGAAGAGGCATAAAAAGGATGAAGATACATTTTTGCGCAAATGATGAGATGAACCGCCGGTTTTCAGAGCTGGAAGAGAAGATCGGATATCATTTTAATAAAAAGGAACTGCTGATGCGCGCACTGATGCATACATCCTATTCCAACGAGCATCGTATGGCGAAGCTGAATAACAATGAAAGACTGGAATTCCTGGGAGATGCTGTGCTGGAAGTGATTTCCAGTGATTATCTGTACCGGCAGTATCCCGATTATCCCGAGGGAAAGCTGACACGGCTGCGGGCCAGTCTGGTCTGTGAGCAGACACTTGCTCTGTGTTCCAGAGAGATCGATCTGGGAAGTTATCTCCTGCTGGGTAAAGGTGAGGCAGCTACCGGCGGGCGGAATCGGGATTCCATTGTTTCCGATGCCATGGAAGCAGTAATCGGCGCAATTTATCTGGATGGCGGGTTTGACAATGCCAGAAAATTCATATTGCGTTTCATTCTGAATGATATTGAGAAGAAACAGCTTTTTTACGACAGCAAGACAATTCTTCAGGAGTTGATTCAGAGTGAACATAAGGATCAGCTGGTGTATGAACTGCTGAAAGAGGAAGGACCGGATCATGACAAACAGTTTACAACCCGCGTCATGATCGGGGATACAGAACTGGGCCGCGGCAGGGGCAGGACAAAGAAAGCCAGCGAGCAGGAAGCTGCCTACCAGGCCATTTTGAAACTGAAGGAAAATAAGTGAGGAAACTATGTATCTGAAAGGGATTGAAGTATCCGGATTCAAATCATTTGCCCGGAAGACAGAATTTCATTTCCAGGATGGAATTACCGGGATTGTGGGACCCAACGGAAGCGGCAAAAGCAACGTTGCGGATGCCATGCGCTGGGTTCTTGGGGAACAGAGTGCAAAACAGCTGCGAAGCTCCAATATGCAGGATGTGATATTTGCGGGTACCGAGAACCGGAGAGCACAGGGCTATGCTTATGTAAATATTGTATTCGACAATTCGGATCACAGGCTTCCCATCGATTATGATGAAGTGACCATCGGACGGCGTGTTTACCGCTCCGGTGAAAGTGAATATCTGATTAATTCCAGTGCCTGCCGTCTGAAAGATATCCAGGAGCTGTTTTACGATACGGGTATCGGCAAGGAAGGATATTCCATCATCGGTCAGGGCCAGATTGACAAAATTCTCAGCGGAAAGCCGGAGGACAGAAGAGAGCTGTTCGATGAAGCAGCCGGGATTGTTAAATTCAAGAAACGAAAAAACGAGGCACTTTCCAGACTTGCCAAAGAGGAGGAGAGTCTGGTGCGCATCAATGATATTCTGTCGGAGCTGACCAGACAGGAAGGCCCTCTGAAAAATCAGGCAGAAAAGGCCAGGGCCTATATTAAATATCATGATGAACTCCGCATCTGTGATGTGAATGACTACCTGGCCGAGGCAGAGGAAAGCAGGACACAGCTGGCTTCCCTGACGGAGAAGCTGGAGATTTCACAGACCCAGCTGTCTGAAATCAGGAGTCAGGCAGACAGCGTAAAGGAGCGCTATTCTTTGCTCAGCGAGTCTTTTGTCAGTCTTGGACGTGAGCTGGAGGAACTTCGCCGGGAGCAGGAGGAAGCAAAAGAGGCTTCCCGGGAAAAACGTTCCCGCATTGCTGTCCTCAGGGAGCAGATTTCTTCGGAACAGAACCGGTCTGCTCTGTTTCAGCAGCAGGAAGAGGCAGCCAGGGAAAGGCAGCAGGACGGACAGGAGGAAGAAAGCCGGCTTTCCGGTGAACTGGCCCGTCTGGAACAGGAAGAGAAAGAAAAAGAAACGGTGTTTTCCGGTCTTCAGGCCCGGATTGCGGAGATTTCCGAAAAACTGGAAACCGCGGAGCGGGGAAGGGCATTGAGTCAGGAGGAAGAGACCAGGCTGACCCGGAGAAAGTCGGATCTGCTGGTTGACCGGCAGAAATATGATACCATGTCGGAACAGACCGGTCTGCGGGCAGCGGAATTAAATGGTAAGCTGCTGCAGGCCAGAAGTCAGGAAGCTGATGCAAAATCGGAGCTCAGACAGGGCAAAAAGACCATGAAGGAGATTCAGGAGGCCATTGCTCTCTGTAAGGAAGAGATTCGGATCGAAAAGGAAAAGGGCGCGGAGGCTGAACGGGAGCTTGCCCGGGCAAGGCAGGAAGCTGATGGAGCCAGAGCGGCTCTTCATCAGGCGAAGGCCCGTTTCGACTCCGTTCAGAATCTGGCAGAGCGGTATGAAGGATACGGGATGAGTATCCGCCGCCTTATGGAAAGCCGTTCCCGTTTTCCGGGAATTCATGGTGTACTGGCTGACCTGATCCAGGTGGAAAAACGTTACGAGACGGCTATTGAAACAGCGCTGGGCGGTGCACTGCAGAACGTGGTTACGGACAATGAGCAGACGGCGAAGCAGTGTATTGAGCATCTGAAACAGAACCGGTTGGGAAGGGCTACGTTTCTTCCCATGACAACAGTAAAACCCCGGGGCGCATTTCAGGAGACAGCTGCTCTGAAGCTGCCCGGCGTATGCGGTACAGCCGACACGCTGGTACATACGAAGGATGCGTACCTTGGGATTATCCGTTTCCTGCTGGGCCGGATTCTTGTGGTAGATACGATGGACCATGCGCTGGCGGTTGCCTCCCGCTATCATTATTCGTTCCGGATCGTAACGCTGGAGGGGGAATCTCTCAACGCCGGCGGTTCCATCAGTGGTGGTGCTTTCCGCAATAACAGCAACCTTCTGGGCCGCAGAAGGGAACTGGAGGAGCTGGAGAATGCGGTGAAGCGTGCCCGGGCGGCCTGTGAGAAGGCAGATACGGAAGTGGATCTGTGGCAGGCCGGAATTGAAGAAAGAGCCGGCGAACTGAATCGTCTCAATGGCCGGATGCAGGAAAAACAGCTGGAATTCAGTCGGATCGAAATGACGCTCCGCCAGAATATGGATCTGCTGGATGCAGCCAGGGACGAGATGAGCCATCTGGAAAAGGATGTGGAAGAACTGGTTCAGGAACAGACCCGTCTTGCAAAAGAGCACGAGGAAGCCAGCCAGTCGGCTGCAGACCTGGAAAATACCATTCGGGATGCACAGGAGAAGGCGGTTCGTCTTTCAGAGGAAGCGGCAGCTTACCGCGCACAGCTGGAACAGCTGACGGAGCAGAGGGTTTCCGGTCAGATTGCTCAGACTGCCATCCACGAGAAAAAAGCGCATCTTCAGTCGGATCTGAACCGTATCCGGGAGGAGCAGGAGCAGACAGGAAGACAGCTGGAAGAACTCAGGCAGCAGCAGGAGGAGATTCGTCAGTCGATTCTTGACAAGGAATATCAGCAGGAGCTGTGTACGGAAGAGGTGGCCGCTCTGGAGCAGAAAACAGCGTCTCTGGACAGCAGAATCGAAGAAAAGAATATCAGGCAGGAAAAAAATACGGAGCAGCAGCAGGAGTTATTCCGGAAACAGGAGGGACTGTCCTCTGAAATTTCCACTCTGGAAAAGGAATGCTTCCGTCTGGAGCATCAGAAGGAGCTTCTGGAGGACGGGCTGGATCGTAAAGCTGCTTATCTGTGGGAGGAATATGAACTGACACCGTCAGAAACGGAAAGCTACCGTATGGAGGAGCTTCCTGTCCGGTCAGAACTGAAAAAGAGGATTCAGAACCTGAAATCGGAGATCAAGGCGCTGGGCAGCATCAATACCAATGCGGTGGATGAGTATGCGGAGCTTTCAAAACGGCTGGAATTCATGCGTTCCCAGCATGATGATCTGGTCCATGCCAGAGAGAATCTGCAGATTCTGATCGAGCAGCTCAATGACGGCATGCAGAAGCAGTTTGCGGAGAAATTCCAGGAGATCCAGAAGGAATTTGACAAGGTGTTCAAGGAATTGTTCGGCGGCGGTTACGGTACGCTGGAACTGGCCGAGTCGGAGAACATGCTGGAATCCGGAATTCTGATCCATGTTCAGCCTCCGGGGAAAAAACTGCAGAACATGATGCAGCTGTCAGGCGGTGAAAAGGCGCTGACTGCCATCTCCCTGCTGTTTGCCATCCAGAACCTGAAGCCGTCCCCCTTTTGTATTCTGGACGAGATTGAGGCGGCACTGGATGATGTGAATGTGGACCGTTTTGCGGCCTATCTGAATAAATTGAAGAAAAATACGCAGTTTATCGTCATTACCCACAGGCGCGGTACCATGCTGATCGCCGATCAGCTGTACGGAATCACCATGCAGGAAAAAGGTGTTTCCAGTCTGGTGTCTGTGGATCTGACGGATGCGGAGGAATAGAAAGGAGCGATTATGGGATTTTTTGGAAAGTTATTCAAAGGTCTGTCCAAGGCAAGAGACAACATCATGTCGGGTCTTGACCAGATTTTCAACGGTTTTTCTCAGATCGATGATGATTTTTATGAAGAAATCGAGGAAATCCTCGTTATGGCGGATCTGGGCATTAATACGGCTTCCGAGATCATTGACAATCTGAAGATAAAGGTAAAGGAACAGCATATCAAGGAGCCTGCAGAATGCAAGCAGCTTCTGGTGGATACCATCAAGGAGCAGATGGATCTGGGCGAGAATGCCTATGAATATGAACACCGCAGATCGGTGCTGCTGGTTGTGGGTGTAAACGGTGTGGGGAAAACCACCACTATCGGCAAGCTGGCTGCTCAGTATCATAATCAGGGCAAAAAGGTGATTCTGGCAGCGGCAGATACTTTCCGTGCGGCAGCGGTGGAGCAGCTGGCGGAATGGTCCAGACGCGCCGGTGTGGACATGATCAGTCAGGGAGAAGGTGCGGACCCGGCCAGCGTCGTATATGATGCGGTACAGTCAGCCAAAGCGAAGCAGGCAGATATCCTGATCTGTGATACGGCGGGACGACTTCATAATAAAAAGAACCTGATGGAGGAACTGAAAAAAATCAACCGTGTCATCGACAGGGAGTATCCTGATGCATACAGGGAAACACTGGTTGTTCTTGACGGTACCACGGGTCAGAATGCGCTGGTACAGGCCAGACAGTTCAAGGAAGCAGTTGATATTTCCGGTATTATTCTGACCAAAATGGACGGAACCGCCAAGGGAGGGATCGCCGTAGCCATTCAGTCGGAACTGGGGGTACCGGTGAAATACATCGGTATCGGTGAAAAAATCGAGGATCTGCAGAAATTTGACCCGGACAGCTTTGTCAATGCCCTGTTCGATGTGAAGCGGGAAGATGATGAAGAAGAAGAAAGCTGATAAAAATGAAGTATATTTAAAAAAATATATCTGATGACAAAGGAATCTGATAATTACATACTTAAAGGAAGGAAATGTGAAGGGAATTATGGAAGAAAATATGGAAACTCTGACAATGGAACGTTTTGAGGAGGCTACGGATATTGTTTCAAAGGTTACAAATGAGACAAAACTTCTGTACAGCCCCTATTTCTCACAGATGACAGAGAATAAGGTCTATCTGAAACCGGAAAATATGCAGACTACCGGATCCTATAAGATCCGCGGTTCCTACTACAAGATCAGCACTCTGCCTGAGGAACAGCGGGAAAAAGGCCTGATTGCAGCATCTGCCGGCAATCACGCCCAGGGTGTGGCTTACGCTGCCATGCATTTCGGCTGCAAAGCCACCATTGTAATGCCTCAGAATACACCTCTTCTGAAGGTGAACCGTACAAAAGAATATGGTGCGGAGGTTATCCTTTACGGAAAAGATTATGATGAAGCCTGCGATCATGCACTCAGGCTGGCTGAGGAACACGGATATACATTTATCCATCCTTTTGACGATGCTGCAGTTATCACCGGTCAGGGTACCATTGCCATGGAAATCATCAAGGAACTGCCCACGGTGGAATATGTTCTTGTTCCCATCGGCGGCGGCGGACTGGCATCAGGTGTGTCAAAACTGCTGAAACTGTTCAATCCAAACATCCACATCATTGGTGTGGAACCTGCCAATGCGGCCTGCATGAAGGCATCCATTGAAGCAGGGGAAATTGTCACTCTGCCCAGTGCCAATACCATTGCCGACGGTACAGCAGTTCGTACGCCCGGCAGACTGAATTATGAAATTGTAAGGGACAATGTGGATGAGATTATCACCATTGCAGATGAAGAGCTGATCGTGGCTTTCCTTGATCTGATGGAGAATCACAAAATCGTTGCGGAGAATTCCGGTCTGCTGACCATTGCTGCTCTGCGTCATCTCGATATCAAAAACAAGAAGGTGGTATCGGTGATCAGCGGCGGCAACATGGATGTGATCACCATGTCATCCATCGTACAGCATGGTCTGGTGGAACGGGGACGGATCTTTACCGTTTCCGTACTGCTGCCGGATACGCCCGGACAGCTGGTTGGTGTGGCTTCCACGATTGCGGAAGCACAGGGCAACGTTGTCAAGCTGGAGCATAACCAGTTCGTCAGCGTAAACCGAATGGCTGCAGTGGAACTGCGTGTTACAATTGAAGCTTTCGGAAAGGAACACAGGGATGAAATCATCCACAGACTGGCAGAAGCAGGCTTCCGGCCCAGACTTGTCAGCTCCAAAGGACAGATTTCACTGAATTAATATATAATCAGAGGGTTAAATATGGCGAAAAACAGGATTTTATTAGTTGATGATGAGCCTCGTCTCAGAAAGATGGTAAAAGACTTTTTGAAACGTGCGGATTATGATGTGGTGGAAGCGGAGAATGGAAAGCAGGCAGTGGAAATCTTTTTTTCCGATACCAGGATCGATCTGATCATTCTTGATGTCATGATGCCGGAGATGAATGGCTGGGAAGTCTGCAGAACAATCCGCAAGGAATCCAATGTACCAATCATTATGCTGACTGCCAAGGGCGGCGAAAGTGATGAGCTGCAGGGATTTGATCTGGGCGCGGATGAGTATATTTCCAAACCATTCAGCAATAAGATTCTTGTGGCGCGGGTCGGCGCGATTCTGCGCCGTACCGGCGAAGCCGACAGCGAGGAGCTGGGCGCAGGCGGAATCCGTATCGACAAAATCGCTCATCAGGTATTTGTGGATGACAGGGAGATTGAACTCAGCTTCAAGGAATTTGAACTGCTGTGCTATTTTATTGAAAACAGGGGCGTGGCACTGTCAAGAGAACGGATTCTGAACAATGTATGGAATTACGATTATTACGGCGATGCGCGTACTATTGACACTCACGTGAAAAAACTGAGAAGCAAGCTGGGAGAGAAAGGCGATTATATCGTTACGATCCGCGGTATGGGATATAAATTCGATCCCGGAGAAGGGAATAAATAATGAGCGCCGAGGATGGTACAAACAGTTCAGGGAAAGCGCAGCGGATGAAGGCGTCTTTTATGAGGCAGTCTCTGCGTGTCAAGTTCACTGTGTTGTTTATTCTTGTAATGGTGGCGGCCACCGGCATCAGTATTCTGCTGAATCTCTATTTTCTGGAGGACTATTATCTGGAGAATAAAAAGGATGCCGTGGTGACTGAGATTTCCGAAATCAACCGGGCCATGAATCTGCATCAGTTTACGGGAAGCAGCAAGGATATGAGTGACGAACTGAAATCAGCTCTGTCGCAGATTCTGACGGAATGCTGGAGTAAATACAACATCAGTGCCGTAATTATCGGAACGGATGATGTGGTGCTGTTCCGTTCTTCTTCTGAGATGATTGATCTTCAGCGCAGGCTGGGACAGTATATTTTCAGCGACAATATGGATATCCGCAAGATCTACGGGAATTCCAGTTATCAGATCGTCATGATGAATGAGAATCATTCCAGTGCCCGGTATATGGATGCGTTCGGTTTCCTGGAATCAGGCTGCGGTTTTCTGCTCAGCACCCCGGTGGAAAGTATACGGGAAAGTGCAGCTGTTTCCAATAAATTTTTCGTGCTGACAGGTGTGAGTGTAGCACTTTTTGCGGGTATGTATATCTTTTTTATCATGAAGCGGATGACAAGACCGATACTGGAACTGACGACCATTGCCAACCGCATGGCCAGGCAGGATTTTCATGTGCGCTATCAGGGAGATTCCCAGGATGAAGTGGGGCTTCTGGGCAGCAGCATGAATTATCTGGCTTCGGAGCTGGAAAAAACGATTACGGAGCTGAAGGCGGCCAATGAACAGCTGCAGAGGGATATTGAGGAGAAGATTCAGATTGACGATATGCGCAAGGAGTTTCTTTCCAATGTCTCCCATGAGCTGAAAACTCCCATTGCCATCATCCAGGGATATGCGGAGGGACTTCATGACTGTGTAAATGATGATCCGGAGAGCAGGGAGTTTTACTGCGACGTGATTATGGATGAGGCGGCCAAGATGAATCAGATGGTTCAGAAGCTGCTGAATCTGAATCAGCTGGAATTCGGCAGTCATACCTGTGAGATGACTGCATTTGATCTGTCGGAGATGATTCACGGGATGGTGGATTCCACCGGGATTCTGCTGCAGCAGAAGGAGGGAACTATGGACTACCGTGAAAATGCCCGCGGGATGATGGTTCTCGGTGATGAATTCATGATTGAGGAAGTACTGAAAAATTACATCAGCAATGCCTGCAATCATTTGGGCGGGGAACGGAAGGTTCTGATTTCTGCGGATGACAGCAGGGAAAACCGTGTCAGGGTCAGCGTATACAATACGGGTGAGCATATTCCGCGGGAATCGCTGGATAAGGTATGGATCAAGTTCTATAAAGTGGATAAGGCGAGAACCCGTGAATACGGTGGAAGCGGCATCGGGCTGTCCATCGTGAAAGCAATCATGGACCAGCATGGTTGTCCTTATGGGGTAGAGAATACAACCGGCGGCGTTGTATTCTGGTTTGAACTGAACCGGGCGCCGGCGGATGTTCGGACCGTTGATCAGTAAATAACGGATTTCAGGTTGTCTATCAGGGGCTCCTGTGATAGAATAATGCTGTTTGGAGCCGGAGCCGGATGCGGATTTCTCCGGCTTCAGACAGATAGAGAGGTTCTTTCGGGAACTTCTGTGAAATATTATGAAGAAGGATATACATATGATTGCGATTATTGATTATGATGCAGGTAATCTGAAAAGTGTGGAGAAAGCACTGCTGTCACTGGGAGAAGAAACTGTCATCACGAGAGATCCTGACGTGATCAGGGATGCGGATAAGGCAATTCTTCCCGGTGTGGGAGCTTTTGGTGATGCCATGCAGAACCTGAGGAATTTCGGTCTGGTGGATGTAATCAGAGAATTTGCGTCCAGCGGGAAGCCGTTTCTGGGTATCTGTCTGGGACTGCAGCTGCTGTTTGAACACAGTGAGGAGAGCCCGGGTGCAGAGGGCCTGGGAATTCTGAAAGGGGATATTCTCCGGATTCCTCCCTGCGAGGGTCTGAAGATTCCCCATATGGGCTGGAACTCTTTAAAGATCAGGGAAGGAGCCCGGTTATTTCAGGGGATCCCCCAGGATACCCATGTTTATTTTGTACATTCCTACTATCTGAAAGCAGCTGATGAGGCCATTGTGGCAGCAACGACGGAGTACAGTACGCTGATCCACGCGTCTGTGGAAAGCGGTAATGTTTTTGCCTGCCAGTTCCACCCGGAAAAAAGCAGTACGGCCGGGCTTCAGATTCTGAAGAATTTTGCGGAACTGAAGAGTACTATTTGAGGATTATCGGAGGTAGAAACATGTTTACAAAGAGAATTATTCCCTGTCTGGATGTCAATAACGGAAGAGTGGTAAAAGGGGTTAATTTTGTTAACCTGAAAGATGCGGGAGATCCGGTTGAAGTGGCAGCTGAGTATGACCGGGCCGGTGCCGATGAACTGGTTTTCCTTGACATTACCGCATCCTCCGATGCACGGAAGACGGTTGTGGATATGGTCAGACGGGTGGCAGAAAAGGTTTTTATTCCCTTCACTGTGGGCGGAGGAATCCGCACAGTAGATGATTTCAGGGAGATCCTTCGGGAAGGTGCTGACAAGATTTCCGTGAATTCTGCTGCAATCAATAATCCCGGCCTGATCAGCGAAGCAGCTGATAAATTCGGAAGCCAGTGTGTTGTGGTTGCCATTGATGCCAAAAGGAGAGGTGACGGCACAGGCTGGAATATTTACAAAAACGGCGGCCGCATTGATACGGGAATCGATGCAGTGGAATGGGCTGAAAGAGTTCATGAACTGGGCTGCGGAGAGATTCTGCTGACCAGCATGGACTGTGACGGGGTGAAAAAAGGATATGATATCGAACTGACCCGGGCGATTGCCTCAGCAGTTCCCATTCCCGTGATTGCTTCAGGTGGTGCCGGTGCGAAGGAACATTTTTACGATGCTCTGACGGAGGGGAAAGCTGATGCGGCTCTGGCGGCATCACTGTTCCACTATAAGGAACTGGAGATACGGGATCTGAAACGGTATCTGGCCGGAAGAGGGCTTTCCATGCGTCTGCAGGACAGATAAAAGGTCGGAAAGAAGAGGAGAAGTACATAATGGCTGCAATCAGTAATGACTGGCTGATTCCATTGAAAGAGGAATTCAAAAAGCCGTATTATAAGGATCTGTATTATAAAATCAGGGATGAATATCAGCATTACCAGATTTTTCCGGATGCAAACGATATTTTCAATGCATTTGATTTTACGCCTCTTGCCAGGGTGAAGGTGGTGATCCTGGGGCAGGATCCCTATCACAACAACGGTCAGGCACACGGGCTGAGTTTTTCCGTAAAGCCGGAAGTGGAGATTCCGCCTTCACTTGTGAATATCTACCAGGAACTGCATGACGATCTGGGCTGCTATATTCCCAACAACGGATATCTGAAGAAATGGGCGGATCAGGGTGTTCTTCTGCTGAATACGGTATTGACGGTCCGGGCACATAATGCCAATTCTCACCGGGGAATCGGCTGGGAGCAGTTTACAGATGCTGCAATCCGGGCAGTCAACGATCTGGACCGCCCCGTCGTTTTCATGCTCTGGGGCAGACCGGCACAGAATAAAAAATCCCTGCTGGATAATCCGAAGCATCTGATTCTGGAAGCCCCCCATCCCAGCCCGCTTTCTGCATACAGGGGCTTTTTCGGCTGTCGTCATTTCAGCCGGGCCAATGCTTTTCTGGAAGCCCACCAGATGGAACCCATCGACTGGCAGATTGAAAACGTGTAGCCGTTCAGATGCATGCTGTGTACCCGATACTGTCTCTGAACGTTGCTGAGAGAATATATAAGAGTGTAAAGGAGTATTATGTCTGAGTTAATAAAAGCTGTTATTATGGGTATTGTTGAGGGAATTACAGAATGGCTCCCTGTCAGCAGTACCGGTCACATGATTCTTGCAAAGGAATTTATTCATTTTGATTTGTCGCCGGAATTCAGTTCCATGTTTCTGGTTGTAATTCAGCTGGCGGCAATACTGGCTGTTGTGATTATCTTTTTTGAGAAGCTGAATCCTTTTTACGGCCGCAAGTCCGTTAAGCAGAAAAGAGAAACATTTCAGTTGTGGGGTAAGGTCATCATAGGATGTATCCCCGCGGCAGCGCTGGGCATTCCGCTGAATGACTGGTTTGAACAGTTTGAGACCCCTCAGGTGGTTGCGGCAACACTGATCATCTACGGTGTGATTTTTATCGTGATGGAACATTTCTACCGCAATAAAAGCTTCGCTGTTAACAATACCGTTCAGCTGTCTTACGGAACGGCACTGCTGATCGGATGTTTCCAGTGTCTGGCGCTGATTCCGGGTACCTCCCGCTCCGGCGCAACGATTCTGGGCGCCATGCTTCTGGGTGTATCCCGCCCGGCTGCTGCGGAGTTTTCATTTTTCCTGTCAGCGCCGGTTATGTTCGGTGCCAGCCTGATCCGTGTCCTGAAATTCATTCTGTCGGGCGCAGCCATGTCTGCAGTGGAGATTCAGGTACTGATCGTGGGTTGTGTCGTATCATTCCTGGTATCTCTTGTGGCCATTAAATTCCTGATGGGATATGTAAAGAAACACAGTTTTGCTTTGTTTGGATATTATCGTATCATCGTAGGTATTGCAGTCATTGCTTATTTTGTATTACTGAAGTAAATGAAACCAAAGACAGTAAAAAAGTGGTATCCGGTGTCTGGCCGGGTGCCACTTTTTTTATGAGAGCGTACCTGGAGGGGATATTCCCGTTCTTTATGATTTCTTTCCCTCCGGTTTTTCCCGGTTGACGATCCAGATTCCAAGGCAGACCAGTATCAGTGCGACGACGGTGGAAAGCTGGAAACTCTTTTTCTCATTGAGAAAAAGGGCAGAGAGGATAACACCGCATACGGGATTCATGAAACCGTAGATCGATACGTTGCCCACAGGGTTGTATTTCAACAGGATTCCCCAGATGGTATAAGCGGTGGCGGAGATGAATGCCAGATAAAGAAGCAGAAAAAGAGGCCTCGGGCCGGAAGCGTGGACCTGTCCGCCCATGCATGTGCCGATGATCGACAGGATGATTCCGCCGCTTACAAACTGGTAACCGCTCAGGGTGACCGGATTTTCCAGCTGTGAATAGCGCTTGATCATAACGGAGGAAAAAGCGTAGGACAGGGCCGAGAGCAGGATGCAGCCTTCCCCTTCCGGAGTCATATGGAAAGTAAGGGATTTTCCGGCCACGTTGATCAGAACGACGCCCAGGAAACCGATCAGGCATCCGGTCAGCTTTCGTGTGCCCAGCGGTTCCAGATGGAACAGGCAGGATGCTACCAGAATGGCGAAAAACACATTGGAGGCTTCCACGATGGAAGAGGTGATACCGGAGGCGTGTGCCAGTCCGATATAGAAAAGCAGGTACTGAAGCACCGTCTGAACCAGCCCCAGCCTGATAATTCGGGAAAATGATTCTTTTGCGGGAATCAGAAATCTGCGCTGCAGAAAACTGCCGGCAAGGATAACCAGAATACCGGCCAGTGTAAAACGATAACCGGCAAACAGAAGCTGGGAACCGGTATCTGCAGAATCAATCTGAAACAGCCGGTAGCCGATTTTTATGGAAGGAAAAGCGCTTCCCCACAAAAAACAGCAGAGGCAGGCAAGAAATGCCACCACGGCTTTTTTCTGAAGAAAAGCAGATGTGTCTGAAGTTTTAACAGCAGAAGGATTCATGGAGATAATCTCTCTTTCTTTATATTGATTTTGCACATAAAAGACACTGACCGCATGGAAGAACCGTTTCCGTACAGTCAGTGTCTTTTTATGTTCTGTTTTCTTTAAAGTTATGCTTTCAGGTTTTCTTTGGCAGTGGAGAGCATCAGCTTGATACGGTTCAGCTGATTGACTTCACTGGCGCCTGGATCGTAGTCGACAGCAATAATATTGGAATCAGGATACTGACGGCGCAGTTCCTTAATGACACCTTTGCCCACCACATGGTTGGGAAGGCATCCGAAAGGCTGTGTACACACGATATTGGGCGTGCCGCTGTGAATCAGCTCCAGCATCTCACCGGTCAGGAACCAGCCCTCGCCGGTCTGGTTGCCCAGGGATACGATGTTCTGAGCATATTCCGCCAGCTGTTCAATATGTACCGGGGCCTCGAAACGTTTGCTGTTCTCCAGTTCCACACGGACTGTTTTCCGGAAACGTTCAATGGCTTTAATACCGATGTTGCTCAGAACGGCGCTTTTCTTCTTGAAACCAAGATTTTCCACTTTGAAATTCATGTTGTAGAAGCTGTACATGAGGAAATCAAGCAGATCAGGAACGACGGCTTCAGCACCTTCCTGTTCCAGCAGATCCACCAGATAGTTGTTGGCGGCGGGAAGGAATTTAACAAGAATCTCGCCTACTACGCCGACCTTCGGCTTCACCATGTCCTCATGGATGGGGAATTCATCAAAATCGTGGATGATCGCTTTCACCATGCGGTTGAACTGGCCGTAATGGATACCTTCCTGAGAAAGGAATTTAATACAGCGTTTTTCCCACTTTCTGTGCAGCTTGTTGGCAGAACCTTTTTTGATTTCGTAAGGTCTGACATGATACAGACACCGCATGAAAATATCACCGAATACGACAGCCATCAGTGCTTTTACAATCAGAGTCGGTGTGATCTGGAAACCGGAATTCTTCTCAAATCCCTGGAAACTCAGGGAAATAACAGGAACCTGTTCCATATCTGCTTTGGCCAGCGCACGGCGGATAAATCCGATATAGTTGGAAGCACGGCAGCCGCCGCCTGTCTGGGTGATAAATACCGCCACCTTATCGGGATCGTATTTGCCGGACTGGAGCGTATCCATAATCTGTCCCACCACGATCAGAGAAGGATAGCAGGCATCATTATTCACGTATTTCAGACCGGCATCCACCGATTTTTTATTGGTGCTTTCCAGCACTTCCACATGGTAGCCCATGCTGTTCAGCACAGCCCGCAGCATACTGAAATGAATCGGTGACATCTGGGGACACAGAATCGTGTAATCATTCTTCATCTCCTTCGTGAATTCCACCCGCTTCAGTGCGGAGGAAAGTACCTTTCTGGCAGAACCTGCTGTCTGGCGTACGCGCAGAGCGGAGAGCAGAGAACGGACACGGATCCGGGCAGCACCCAGATTGTTGACCTCGTCGATCTTCAGCACCGTATAGATCTTGCCGGCAGCTTTCAGAATGTCACTGACCTGATCAGTGGTGACTGCGTCAAGACCGCAGCCGAAAGAGTTCAGCTGGATCAGATCAAGATCGTCTCTGGTACCTGTAAATGCGGCTGCTGCATAGAGACGGGAGTGGTACATCCACTGATCCATAACGATGGTCGGACGGTCAACTTTACCCAGATGAGATACGGAATCTTCTGTCAGTACGCATACCCCATAGGAGGTGATCAGCTCGGGAATGCCGTGGTTGATCTCCGGATCGCAGTGATAGGGGCGCCCTGCCAGAACGATGCCGTGCGTGCCGGTTTTTTCCATGTATTTCAGGACTTCCTCGCCTTTCTGCTGAATGTCTTTCTTGACAGCCAGCAGTTCTTCCCAGCCGGCATGAGCCGCTTCGGACACTTCTTTGGCCGGGATACCGAACTCATCTCTGAAAATCGTCACAAGGCGTTCCGTGATTGTCTTTTCATCGCTGAAAGACATGAACGGGTTCAGAAAACGAATGTGGGAATCGTTCAGTTCCTCCACATTGTTTTTGATATTCTCCGAATAGGAAGTAACGATGGGGCAGTTGTAATGGTTCTGTGCCCCTTCCATCTCCACCCGTTCATAGGGAATACTGGGATAGAAGATCACATCGGGCTGCTTTTTGATCAGCCAGCTGATATGCCCGTGGGCCAGCTTGGCAGGGTAGCATTCCGATTCACTGGGAATGGACTCAATACCCAGTTCGTAAACTTTGCGGCTGGATTTGGGAGATAGTATAACGGAGAAGCCCAGTTTCCGGAAAAATACAGCCCAGAAAGGATAATCCTCATACATATTCAGTACACGGGGAATACCAACGGTACCGCGGGGGGCATCTTTTGCGGGGAGCGGCTTGTAGTTAAAAAGTCTTCTGTATTTGTAATCAAACAGGTTGGGAATCTTTTTTTTCTTCACTTCCTGTCCCAGTCCGCGTTCACAGCGGTTGCCGCTGATGTACTGGCGTCCGCCGTCGAAGGTGTTGACTGTCAGCAGACAGTGGTTGTTGCAGCCCTGGCAGCGGGTCATGCTGGTCTCGTAATGGAGAGACAGAATCTTCCGGCAGGGAAGCATGGAAGTCTCCATACCGGGTGTATAGCGTTCTCTTGCCACCAGTGCAGCGCCGAACGCCCCCATAATGCCGGCGATATCGGGACGAATCGCTTCGCAGCCGGATATTTTCTCAAAACTGCGCAGAACCGCGTCATTGTAGAAGGTACCGCCCTGCACAACGATGGATTTGCCCAGGTCGTCAGGGGAAGCGATTTTGATGACCTTATACAGCGCATTCTTGATGACGGAATAAGCCAGACCGGCGGAAATATCCGCAACGGTTGCGCCTTCCTTCTGAGCCTGTTTTACGTTGGAATTCATGAATACGGTACATCTTGTGCCGAGATCGATGGGATTTTCTGCAAACAGCGCTTCTTTTGCAAAGTCCTGTACACTGTAGTTCAGGGATTTGGCAAAGGTTTCGATAAAGGAACCGCAGCCGGAAGAGCAGGCTTCATTCAGAAGCACGTTGTCAACGGTATGGTCCTTGATCTTGATGCACTTCATGTCCTGACCGCCGATATCCAGGATACAGTCCACATCAGGATTGAAGAAAGAGGCAGCGTAATAGTGTGCAACGGTTTCCACTTCTCCCTCATCCAGCATGAGTGCGGCCTTCAGAAGTGCTTCACCGTAACCGGTGGAGCAGGAGTAGACGATCTGCGCTTCATCGCTGATCTGATCGGTGATCTCGTGAATAGCGCGGATGGCTGTGGAAAGCGGGCTTCCGTTATTATTGTCGTAGAATGAGTACAGCAGCGTGCCGTCTTCACCTACGACAGCCACTTTTGTGGTGGTGGAACCGGCATCAATGCCCAGGAAGCAGTTGCCCTTATATTCGGCCAGTGATTCCTTTTTCACGGTATGCTTTGCGTGGCGTGCCTTAAATGCATCATAATCCTTCTGACTTTCAAACAGAGGATCGAGACGCTTGATTTCGAATTCCATCCGGATTCCGCTGTGAAGACGCTCATAGAGATCTGCCATGGGAACAACGGTTTCTCCCTCCTGATTCATGGCAGCACCCATGGCTGCAAACAGATGGGAATGGTCAGGTGCAATCACTTCATCCGGCGTCAGATTCAGTGTGCGGATAAAAGCAGCTTTCAATTCGGTCAGGAAATGGAGCGGACCTCCGAGAAATGCCACATGGCCGCGGATCGGCTTGCCGCAGGCCAGACCGCTGATGGTCTGATTAACGACCGCCTGGAAAATGGAAGCTGCCAGATCTTCTCTGGTGGCACCTTCATTGATCAGCGGCTGGATATCGGTTTTGGCAAACACGCCGCAGCGGGCGGCAATGGGATAAATTGCCTTGTAATTTTTTGCATATTCATTCAGACCGGCTGCATCCGTCTGAAGCAGAGATGCCATCTGGTCGATGAAAGAACCGGTACCGCCCGCGCAGATACCGTTCATACGCTGGTCGACACCATTGGTATAGTAAATGATCTTGGCATCCTCACCGCCCAGCTCGATGGCCACGTCGGTCTGAGGTGCGTAACTTTTCAGTGCTGTGGAAACTGCCACAACTTCCTGTACAAAAGGAATTTCGAGATGCTTTGACAGGGTAAGGCCGCCGGAACCGGTAATCATGGGCGCGATGTCGATGGGACCTGTTACATCCAGGGCTTTTTTGATAAGAGAAGCCAGGGTTTCCTGAATATTGGCATAATGTCTCTGATAATCAGAGAAAATCAGCTTCTGTTCAGGATCCAGTAAAGCGACTTTTACTGTGGTGGAACCGATATCGATTCCGAGACTGTAAGTGTTATTCATATTCTGTACGGCCGGTGGCCGCATCCTCCTCTTCTGATATCAAGTTATGTATGGTTATACTGATTATGCTGAAACAGCATTGTCATTATAATACCTTTTAATAGGAAATTCAATCAGCAAAAACAACAGATTGTCCCTGTTGGCTGCGAAAAATCCTGTCGATATCCTGTAACAGGTTGACAAAAAAATAAATCAATTTTATAATTTACACAGTTGCTGTGCCCGTAGCGGCAGAGTGAACCATTGTTTGCAGGAAGGAGTTTTAACTGCTATGGTTAAATACTACAGATCAGTAGATAATATACTGATGGAAGAAAGCTCTGCCAGAGAAAACAGCTGGATTGCTCTCACCAACCCCACGGCAGGTGAGATTCTGGATGTTGCAGAAGATAATGGAATCATTGTCAGTGATCTGAAAGCGGCATTGGATGATGAAGAACGTTCCCGTATCGAAGTGGAAGACGATTACACCATGATCCTGGTTGATATACCGACCATCGAACAGCGCGATGACAGGGACTGGTACATTACGATTCCCATGAGTATTATCGTAAAAAGTGACCGGATCATCACAGTATGTCTGCAGGATACTCCCGTGCTGAAGTCGTTTGTGGACGGGCGTGTAAAGCATTTCAGCACCGGCTGGCGCAGCCGGTTTATTTTACAGATTCTTTACCGCAATGCCTCATGGTTTATTCATTATCTGCGTATGATTGATAAGGAAAGCGATGCCATGGAGGAAAAGCTGGGCGACGGTACTACCAGGAATCAGGAACTGATCGAACTGATGGGTCTGGAAAAGTCTCTGGTGTATTTCAAGACTTCTCTCCGCTCCAATGAAGTGGTGCTGGAGAAGCTTCTGAAGCTTCCGCGGTTTGAAAAGTATCCGTCTGACGAGGATCTGCTGGAGGATGTTATCATCGAGAACAAGCAGGCCATCGAGATGGCGAATATCTATTCGGGCATTCTGGAAGGTATGATGAACGCGTTTTCTTCCGTTATTTCCAATAATCTGAACCAGGTCATGAAGATTCTGGCAGCTGTTACCATTGTTCTGTCCATTCCTACCATGGTTTCCAGTTTTTACGGTATGAATGTGAATACGGCGGGCATGCCGTTTTCGGGGACAGTGGAGGGCTTCCTGATCATTATCATATTTTCACTGATCCTGTCGCTGATTGTGGCACTGATTCTGAAGATCAAGCATATGTTTTAAAGGAGTTGCGAAGATATATGAACTGGTTACAGAAACTGGAACGGAAATTTGGAAAGTATGCCATACACAATCTGATGACATACGTAATTGTACTGAACATCGCCGGTTTTGTTCTGATGACCGCGCAGCCGCAGATCTACTACCAGTACCTGCAGCTGAGTGTAAAGGCTGTGCTTCAGGGACAGGTATGGAGGCTTGTGACCTTTCTTCTGGAGCCTCCGGCAGGCAATATTGTCAGCATGTTTTTTTTCTGTCTGCTGTATTATTCCATCGGAACGGCACTGGAGAATACCTGGGGGGCATTCCGCTTTAACCTGTACTATTTTTCAGGGATACTGTTCCATATTCTTGCAGCATTTCTGATTTACGGCATCTGGGGATACGACATGCAGCTGAATCTGATGTATCTGAACATGTCTCTGTTCATGGCATTCGGCGCGGAGTTCCCCGATTATGAGATCCTGCTGATGTGGATTCTGCCGGTTAAGATGAAGTGGCTGGCAATCATTGACGGTCTCTGGCTGGCGGCAACGATTGTCGGCGGTTTTCTGACGATCTTCTTTTCACCGGAACTGATCGGCATCAATTCTTCCGTGCCTTCCGCTGCGGCAGCGCTGATTGCCTCTGCCAATTTCCTGCTGTATTTCTTCAACAGCAGCCGGTTTGCACGGTATTCGCCCAAGCAGGTAAAAAGAAGAGCCGATTATCAGAAAAAGGTAAAAATGGCAGCTCCCAAAGGAAAAGGGGGCACAAGACACAGATGTGCGGTCTGCGGCAGAACGGAAAAAGACGGTGACGATCTGGAATTCCGTTACTGTTCCAAATGCGACGGTGCATATGAGTATTGTCAGGACCATTTGTATACACACAAACACGTAACCAGGGCCAAAGAGTGAAGATTCGTTGTCTATCCGGACGAATCGAACTGGTTGTTTAAAAAGGAAAGGATTTATTCAAGATGAGGAAAACGAAGATTATTTGTACCATGGGACCTGCTGTTGATGACCCTGAGGTAATGAAAAGCCTGATTCAGAATGGCATGGATGTTGCGAGATTCAATTTCTCTCACGGTACCCATGCAGAGCAGCGGGAGCGTTTTCAGCAGCTGAAAAGGCTGAGAGAGGAACTGGGTGTTCCGGTTGCCGCTCTGCTGGATACAAAAGGGCCCGAAATCAGAACCGGAGTTCTGAAAGACGGGCAGAAGGTGAAGCTGGAGCAGGGACAGGAATTCACCCTGACGACCCGCAATGTGATCGGTGACTCATCCTGTGTGCAGATCAATTATGATGGTCTGAATGAAGATGTGGAGCCCGGCAATCAGATTCTGATCGATGACGGTCTGATTGGTCTGGAAGTGGTTTCCGTGGAAGGTCCTGATATTCACTGTATCGTATCCAACGGCGGGGAACTGGGCGAGAGAAAGGGCGTGAATGTGCCCAATGTGAAGATCAATCTGCCGCCCATCACCGAAAAGGACAGAGATGATATCATCTTCGGTATTGAACAGGGATTTGATTTTATTGCTGCTTCTTTCGTCCGCAATGTGGATGCCGTTCTGGAGATCCGCGAGATTCTTCAGGAGTACGGTGCCAGCGACATCAAGATTATTTCCAAGATTGAAAACAGGGAAGGTGTGGAGAATATTGACTCCATCATCAAAGCCAGCGACGGTGTCATGGTAGCCCGCGGCGATCTGGGTGTGGAGATTCCTGCGGAAGAGGTTCCCTATATTCAGAAGACCATCATCAGGAAGTGCAACGATCAGTTCAAGACCGTCATTACAGCAACACAGATGCTTGATTCCATGATGCGCAATCCCCGTCCTACGAGAGCGGAGGTAGCCGATGTGGCCAATGCGGTTTATGACGGCACCGACTGCGTCATGCTTTCCGGCGAGACAGCTGCCGGCAAATATCCTCTTGATGCGCTGAATATGATGTGCAGGATTTGTGAGAACGCGGAATCCCATCTCGATTATGAGACCATTATTTCTGAACGGAGAAAATACAGAAGAAGAGGAATTTCCACTGCTGTGGTATACGCGGCAGCAGCTACCGGTCTTCACATGAATGCCAGATATATCGTAACCCCGACGCTGAGCGGTTTTACTGCGCGGATGATGGCCAAGTTCAGACCCCACTGCCCGATTCTTGCACTGAGTCCCAGCGACGCCAACCTCCGCAAGATGCAGATTCTCTGGGGGGTAAAACCCATGCACTCCGAGATGCTTCACGGGGACGGTGCTGCCGTTATTGATTCGGCTTATGAGATCATTCAGGAATCCGGCCTTGTGGAACCCGGTGACACGGTTATCATTACAGCCGGTGTTGTTTCCAAGAATGAGCATGTAATCAAAGGCGTGACCAACACCATGCAGGTGCTGACCGCCAGATAGAAGTAGCTGTTTTTATACAGGATGGAAAAGCTGTCGTATTGAGCGGCAGCTTTTTATAACGATTCCGCTGTTGTGTAACAGCTGCATAATTTATGTATTAAGGAAGGATTGTGTGGGAAAATATCTGTTTATTGCTGAAAAACCCAGCGTAGCCCAGGAATTTGCCAAAGCGCTGAAGGAGCCCATGCGGCGCAGCAACGGGTTTCTGGAGTCTGCCGGCTATGTGGTGACCTGGTGCGTGGGCCATCTGATTACCATGAGTTATCCGGAGGCCTATGACCCGGCACTGAAAAGCTGGAGGCTTGACAGGCTTCCGTTTATTCCGAAAGAGTATAAGTATGAGGTCATCGATCAGGTAAAGGATCAGTATGAGATTGTAAAAAAGCAGCTGAACCGGCCTGATGTGGAAGTAATCTATGTGTGCACCGACTCCGGGCGGGAAGGGGAGTACATATACCGCCTGGTGGAGCAGATGGCCGGTGTTTCGGGAAAGACGCGCAAACGTGTCTGGATCGACTCCCAGACGGAGGAAGAGATTCTGAAAGGAATCAGAAATGCGAAGGATCTGTCTGCATATGACAATCTGGCAGCTTCCGCCTATATGCGGGCCAGAGAAGACTATCTGATGGGCATCAATTTTTCCCGGCTGCTGACGCTGGTATACGGCAGGGAGATCAGTCAGGTAACCGGCAGCAGCTATACGGTGATTTCCGTAGGGCGGGTCATGACCTGTGTTCTGGGGATGGTGGTCCGCAGAGAGCGGGAAATCCGTAACTTCGTCAGGACGCCCTTTTACCGGGTACAGGCTCAGGTGGACTGCGGCGGGCATATGGTAACCGCAGAATGGAAAGCGGTGGAGGGAAGCCGGTATTATGCTGCATCAAAGCTGTACAAGGACAGCGGTTTTCTTCAGAAAGAGGATGCCGGGGCCATGATCGCCCATCTTTCCGATCCCTGGCCGGCGCAGGCAGCTGTCTGTCTGAAAGAGAAGAAAAAGGAAAAAAAGAATCCGCCGCTGCTCTATAATCTTGCAGAGCTGCAGAATGACTGCTCCAAACGGCTGAAGATCAGCCCGGATACAACGCTGAAGATCGTTCAGGAGCTGTATGAGAAAAAGCTGGTCACTTATCCGCGAACCGATGCCAGAGTGCTGTCCACCGCTGCCGCAAAGGAGATTGACAGGAATCTGAAAGGACTTGCCGGACTGGCTTCTGTGGGCGGATTTGCCCGGGAGATTCTGGAAAAAGGCAGCTATAAAAATATAGCCCGAACCCGGTATGTGAATGATAAACAGATCACGGACCATTATGCCATTGTTCCCACCGGTCAGGGTCTGCGGGCACTGAACAGCCTGAAAGGATATGCGGGCCGCGTTTATGATATGATCGTGCGGCGTTTTCTCAGTATTTTTTATCCGGCGGCGGTTTACGATAAGTATTCGCTGGCTTTTCAGATCAAAGAGGAAAAGTTTTTCGCCGGTCTGAAACTGCTGGCCGACCCGGGCTACATGGTGGTCACCGGGGAACATCTGTGGAAGAAAAATGCATCGGAAACCGGGCAGAAACAGGACAGGATTTCTGCTCCCGGTGACAATGAAAATCAGGAAAAAACAGGCGAAGCGGGCAAAAACGGCAGCGGCGGCAAAGATAGCGGTGATGAAGCTGACATGTCGGTCCAGGAGCAGGCAGCTTTTCTGGAAGCATTGAAAAAAATCAGGAAAGGTGATGTATTTCCTGTGAACGAATTTAAAATCAGGGAAGGAGAAACGTCTCCGCCCAGACGCTACAATTCCGGTTCCATGATCCTTGCCATGGAAAATGCGGGTCAGCTCATCGAAGATGAAGAACTCAGAGAACAGATCAGGGGAAGCGGCATCGGAACGTCCGCCACCAGAGCGGAGATCCTGAAAAAGCTGTTCAATATCCGCTATCTGAGTCTGAATGGTAAGACACAGGTGATCACGCCCACCATGCTGGGTGAGATGGTATATGAGGTGGTCAATGATTCCATTGTTCATCTTCTGAACCCGGAACTGACAGCCAGCTGGGAAAAAGGCCTGACCTATGTGGCGGAGGGAACGATCACCACGGAGGAATATATGCAGAAGCTGACCGGTTTTATTGTGCGCCGGACGGAAAACGTCCGTTCAAAACGCAATGTAAGCGCCATTCAGCGCAATTTTCATGAGGTTCAGCAGTATTATAATAAATGACGATAGATGCATTTTATGTATCTATATTTTGTTAACAGGAGGCATTGCAATGGAAGAACTGAAAACAGTGAATCTTTATGATCTGACACATACAAAAGCAGCCGGTCTTCTGGAGAAGACCGAATATCCCTGGGAGGCACTGGCAGGCATCAGTGACCTGATCCTGGAACTGGGACCGAAGCTTCCCAAAGACCGTTATGAAGAACGGGATGGCAATATCTGGATTGCGAAATCGGCGAAGGTTGCTCCCACCGCATCAATTACCGGACCTGCCATCATCGGTGAGGAGACGGAAGTCCGCCACTGTGCTTTTATCCGGGGCAGTGCGCTGGTGGGAGATCATGCCGTTGTGGGCAATTCCACGGAACTGAAAAATGTCATTCTTTTTGACAATGTACAGGTGCCGCACTACAATTATGTGGGCGACTCCATTCTGGGCTACAAATCCCATATGGGCGCCGGTTCCATCACATCCAATGTGAAATCCGACAAAAAGCCGGTGGAGATACACACACCGGAAGGCAGCCTGGCAACCGGGCGTAAAAAGGTGGGTGCACTGGTAGGTGACGGTGTAGAAGTCGGCTGCGGCAGTATCTTAAATCCCGGAACCGTCATCGGCCGCGACAGCAATATCTATCCGCTGTCCAGCGTAAGAGGATTCGTACCGGCCGGCTCCATCTATAAAAAACAGGGCGAAATCGTTGCCAAAGTGCAGGATTAATGTCCGGATACCGCTGTCCGGCGTCATGATCCGGACAAAGCTGTCTGCACAGATATCATCGCGCAGAGGGAATCACCAGTTCCCTCTGCGCTGTTTATTTAGAAAATGATTCAGTTCCGCACCCAGCAGAACGATGCAGAGACAGAAATAAATCCACAGAAGGAGCAGCAGGATCGCTCCCAGACTGCCGTAGATGTGTGAATAGTTTGTAATATTCTGAATATAGAATTCATAACAGAAGGAAAATATGATCCAGGCAGCAGCGGCAAAGACTGCCCCCCAGAACTGTTCACGGAAACGGATCCTCCGGCCCGGATAAAAAGTGTACAGGCACATAAAAAACAGAATCAGAATCGGCACTGCCGCCAGCACGCGGAAACGGAGAAACAGCTGCAGCACATGGTACAGCGGCGGAAGAAACCGTCCGATCAGCTCCTGGATACTGCTGCCGAACATCAGCACGACGATGGTAAAAAACAGGATAGCGATCAGAAAAATCATATAGAAAAAGCTGATCAGCCTTGCTTTGACAAAGCCGTGCCTTTTTTTGCTGCCGTAGATTTCATTCAGTCCCCGCTCGATGGCGTAGACGCCTTTGGAGGAGCTCCACAGAGCACCCAGCAGTGAAACGGAGATCAGTGCTCCGCTGGACTGAATATAAAGTTCACTGATGATATAGGACAGTGCGCGGGAGAAATTCTCGTTTCCGATTTTATCCAGCATCTGAAACAGTTCCTGGAGCACACTGGGGGACAGAAACTGGAAAACATTCAGAATTGCCATTAAAAAGGGGATTGCGGACAGCTGAAGAAAAAATGCCGCCTGAGCACCATATACTGTAAGCTTCTTCTCGACGATTTCATTTTTCAGCTGAAATAAAGTAATAAACAGATTCATGGATCTTCTCTTTCCGGATTCTTGTTGTTGCACAAAATCCTTGACATTCATGGATTTAATGATATTATATTATAATGTATGGAAAATAAAATCAAGTAAAAGCGTTGAAGGCGTTGGATTTATTCCTGCAGTAGATACAGTATATTCCGTCAGAGAGAGACAGCCACCGGCTGAAAGCTGTTTCAGGTTCTGTACTGTGTCGAATTTCCCGCCCGAGCCTCTGTACTGAACGATTGTTCTGACCGATTCATTAAGTACAGACGTGATGCACGTTACGCATGTAAGTGCCTGCTGCGCTGCGGCAGGAATCAGGGTGGTACCGCGGAAGATGATTCGTCCCTTATCCTTTTCGGATAAGGGATTTTTTATTATCATCCGGCGGCTGCGAAACTGAAACAATTCAGAAAGGATATCAGGTATGAAAGAAAAACTTGAAGGCATTAAAAAGGAAGCGCTTGCATTAATTGAAAACGCTGACAAAATGGACAAACTGAATGAAGTAAAAGTTGCCTACCTGGGTAAGAAGGGTCAGCTGACTGCTCTTTTAAAAGGTATGAAAAATATTGCTCCCGAAGAAAGACCTGCATTTGGCCAGATGGTCAATGAAGTGCGTTCCCAGCTGGAGAATGTTCTGGAGGAGAAAAAGGGTGCTCTGGCAAAGGCAGCAAGAGAAGCACAGATGAAAGCGGAATGTATCGATGTTACCCTCCCTGCAAGAAAGCAGGCAGCAGGTCACAGACATCCCAATCATGTGGCACTTGACGAGGTGGAACGTATTTTTATCGGTATGGGTTACGAGGTTGTGGAAGGCCCTGAAGTGGAGTATGACTACTACAACTTTGAAGCACTGAACATCCCTGCCAATCACCCGGCAAAGGACGAGCAGGATACTTTCTACATCACCGATAAGATTCTGCTGAGAACTCAGACATCACCGGTGCAGGTCAGAACCATGGAAAAACATCCCCTGCCTATCCGTATGATTGCGCCCGGCAGAGTATTCCGCTCCGACGAAGTGGATGCAACCCATTCTCCTTCTTTCCACCAGATCGAAGGTATGGTTATCGATAAAAACATTACATTTGCCGATCTGAAAGGTACTCTGCAGCAGTTTGCAAAGGAAATGTTCGGAGAAGACACCAAGGTTAAGTTCCGTCCTCATCATTTCCCTTTCACAGAGCCCAGCGCGGAAGTGGATGTAACTTGTTTCAAATGTCATGGCAAGGGCTGCCGGTTCTGTAAAGGGGAAGGCTGGATCGAGATTCTTGGCTGCGGCATGATTCATCCCCGCGTTCTGGAGATGAGCGGCATTGATCCCAATGAGTATTCAGGCTTCGCATTCGGCGTGGGTCTGGAGCGTATCGCTCTGCTGAAATACGAAATTGATGACATGAGACTTTTATACGAAAACGATATTCGTTTCCTGAAACAGTTCTAAGAGAGTGAGGTCAGATATATGAATACACCTTTATCATGGATAAAAGCATATGTACCGGATTTGAAGGCAGAACCCCAGGAATTTGGCGATGCCATGACCATGTCCGGCACAAAAGTTGAAAACTATGTCCGTCTGGATAAAAACCTGGAAAAGATCGTGGTAGGCCGGATTGAATCCATCGAAAAACATCCCGATGCTGATAAGCTGGTTGTCTGCCAGGTCAATGTGGGTACAGAGACGATTCAGATCGTTACCGGTGCACCCAATGTATTTGTGGGAGCAAAAGTTCCCGTTGTACTGGTTGGCGGTAAAGTAGCAGGCGGTCATGACGGCGGTCCTCTGCCGGAAGACGGAATCAGGATCAAAAAGGGCAAATTGAGAGGTGTTCCTTCTTTTGGTATGATGTGTTCTATCGAAGAGATGGGCTCCAGCCGCGAGATGTATCCCGATGCACCGGAAGAAGGCATTTATATCATGAAAGAGGATGCTCCCATTGGTGCGGATGCGCCCGAACTGCTGGGCCTGCGCGACAGCGTATTCGAATATGAGATTACATCCAACCGTGTGGACTGCTTCAGTGTCATCGGTATCGCAAGAGAAGCAGCTGCCACATTCGGCCTGCCCTTCTATCCTCCGGTTCCCGAAGCAAAGGGCAACGGCGAAGATGTGCATGATTACGTGGAAGTGGAAGTGAAGGATGATGAGCTCTGCCCCAGATACTGCGCAAGAATGGTTAAAAACATCAAGATCGGTCCTTCTCCCGAGTGGATGCAGAGACGTCTTGCAGCCTGCGGTATCCGCCCCATCAACAATCTGGTAGACATCACCAACTATGTCATGGAAGAGTACGGCCAGCCCATGCATGCATTTGACTATGATACCATTGCCGGTCATAAGATCGTGGTAAGACGTGCCGAGGACGGAGATACCTTCCAGACACTGGACGGACAGATGAGAAATCTGGATCACGACATTCTGATGATCTGCGACGCTGAGAAAGAGATCGGCATTGCCGGTATCATGGGCGGCGAAAATTCCAAGATTACGGACGATATCAAAACCGTTCTGTTTGAGGCAGCCTGCTTCGACGGAACCAACATCCGTCTTTCCTCCAAACGTCTGGGCATGAGAACCGACGCTTCCGGCAAATTCGAAAAAGGTCTGGATCCCAACAATGCAGAAGCTGCTATCAACAGAGCGTGTCAGCTGGTGGAAGAACTGGGCTGCGGCGAGGTTGTAGGCGGTATGGTGGATCATTATCCCGTTAAGAGACTGCCCAGCCGTGTGAAATTCGAGCCCGACCGCATCAATCAGCTGCTGGGAACCGATATTTCCAGAGAAGAAATGCTGGAAACCTTCAAAAAGCTGGAGCTGGAGTATGATGCTGAGACAGGTGAAGTTGTAGCACCCACTTTCCGTCAGGATCTGAACTGCGGTGCTGATCTGGCAGAGGAAGTCGCACGTATTTTCTGTTATGAGAATATTCCCATGACACTTCCTTCCGGAGAAGCAACTGCCGGCAAGAAGACCTTCAAACAGCGGATTGAGGATATCGCAAAAGACGTGGCTGAATACAACGGCTTTTCCGAAGCAATGACCTATTCCTTCGAGAGTCCCAAAGTATTTGAAAAGCTGCGTCTGACCCAGGATAATCCCATGAGACAGGCGATTACGATCACGAATCCTCTGGGCGAAGATTACAGCATCATGAGAACATCTGCCCTGAACGGTATGCTGACTTCACTGGCAACCAACTACAACAGAAGAAATAAAGGCGTCAGACTGTATGAGTTGGGCAATATTTACCTGCCTAAGGCATTGCCTCTGACCGAGCTGCCCGATGAAAGAATGCAGCTGATGTTCGGTTTCTACGGCTCCGGTGACTTCTATGACATGAAAGGCGTGGTAGAAGAATTCTTTGACAAGATCGGTATGTCAGGAAAAGTAACATACGATCCCTCACAGAAAAAGGAATTCCTGCATCCCGGCCGCCAGGCAGACATCATTTACGGTGGAAAATGTGTCGGCTTCCTGGGTGAAGTACATCCTGATGTAGCAGACACCTACGGCATCGGCGACAGACCCTACGTAGCCGATATTGATATGCCTTCCATCCTGGAATTTGCAACCTTCGACAGAAAATACGAAGGCATTGCCAGATTCCCCGCCCTGACCCGCGACATCAGTATGACCATCGAAAAAGATGTAACGGTAGGAAAACTGGAAGAAATCATTGAAAAGAAAGGCGGAAAACTGCTGGAACACTGCAATCTCTTCGATGTGTACGAAGGAAGCCAGATCAAAGAAGGCTTCAAATCCGTTGCATTCAGCCTCTCCTTCCGCGCAAAAGACAGAACACTGGCTGACACGGAAGTCAATGAGATCATGGAGAAGATCCTGAACGCACTGAAAGAAATCGGAGCAGAGCTGAGAGCATAGTATTTTTGGGATTTTATGCAGGTATTGTTCCACGGGACGCCGCGGACGCACAATACGAAGTCTCTCTGCGGGCTGAAAACGCCCGCGACGAGACTTGTATTGTACGTTCGCGGCTGTTTTTTGTCAGTATTGCCTGCGAATAAAATTCAAAATACATGCGGATACGCCACACAGAGGAAACACGCAGTGTTTTCGAGGTTGTTTTTTTGTCAGTGTGGCCTGCGAATAAAATTCAAAATATATGCGGGGGAGTATTTGCTGTGCGGAATTTTCTGCAGAAGATTGACAGAGTTCCTTCTGCCTATTATAATTGGTTATAATTCTTATTGAAGAGCCAGACGCTTGGACGCAGAGCCGATAAACCTGTGTGTTGACACAGATTGTCGGTTTTTTTTGTGTGATGGCGTCAGATTTATCTGATCTTGTCATTATAACGATAAATTGAGAGGAGGAAGAGTGATATGGGAAAAGAGCAGGAAGTAAGTGCATCTGTTTCTGTAAAGCCTGATTGTATCGGTAAAAATTATAAAATAGACTGCAGAGACAGTATTGAGAAGACTAGGCAGGGGTTTGAGGAAAGTTTCCGTTCGGCTTCCTATTATGATAAACAAACGAAAGATGAAAAGCATCTGGAGTTGATTATGGATTTTCTGCAGGTGAAACCGGGAATGAGAATTCTCGATCTGGGAACCGGGACAGGTTATCTGGCTTTTCCGTTTGCAGAGAAATATGGACAGGCAGAAGTGGTTGGACTGGATATTGTTGAGAAGACTTTGGATGAAAATCGAAAAAGAGCCGGGTCGGAGGGGCTTTCTAATCTGCATTTTGTAAATTACGAAGGGATGGCCTTTCCTTTTGAAGATGATTCGTTTGATCTTGTGATTACCAGATATGCGTTGCATCATTTTCCTGCTGTTCAGGATACATTTTTGGAAATCAGCAGAGTATTAAAGAAAAAGGGACTTTTTTTCCTGTCGGATCCTGCGCCCGATGACGATGATACAGAACGTTTTGTAGATGAGTATATGCAGATGAAGAAAGATGGGCATATTAAGTTTTGTTCACAATATGAATGGGTGAAAATGGCAGATGAATCCGGATTGGAATTTGCCGATGGTTTTGAAACAAGGATTCGTTTTCCCAGAAAGAGAGAAACAGCTTTTGGATTTGATGATATTATCAGCCGGCATGATGAAAAAGTGATAAAAAAGTACGAGGTGGAAGTTACAGCCGAAGAAATCTGGATTACAGAAAAAGTAAATAATCTTTTATTCAGGAAAATCAGATGATTAATGTTCTTAAAACGTATTAATTCCTGGACGGGAGAGCAAAATAAAGAGAGGAGAGTATCAGATGAAGATTAAGAAGTTAAGCCGCAGAAAACTGGTGAATGCGCTTCCTCTTGTGTGGGAGGTTTTTTCTGAATATGAAGCGGTTGATTATCCGGAGGAGGGTAAGAGGGCGTTCCGGAATGCAATTTATTCGGAAGAATATCTTGATATGCTTGCGGCTTATGGTGCTTACGAGGGTGGAGCGCTGACAGGAATCATCGCAACCAGAGAGGAAGGCAGACATCTTGCTTTGTTTTTTGTGGACGGAAAGCATCACAGGCAGGGGATTGGAAGAAGTTTGTGGAATGCGGTACTTGCGGAGAATACATCACCGACGATTACGGTGCATTCTTCTTTATATGCAGTTGATGTTTACAAAAAGCTGGGATTTGCAGTCACAGGTGAGATGTGCAGCGAAGGTGGGATACGGTATGTGCCGATGGAATACAGGATGCTGGTTAACGAAAATTGTCGAGAAAAAAACTCAATGCACTGAAAAGCGATTGACAAACAGCTGGGGAATGTATAGAATACACATAGTTAGTTGACGCTAACAACAACTGATAAATACTGAATAACAGGACTTCCATGTAGTGTTTCGAGTGGCTCTGAATAGATACATGGATTTTCAGCAATACTATGGAAGTCCGGAGAATACGCGCCGGCAGGCGTTTTCTTTAGCAACACGAGTTAGTTTTGACTAATTACGAAAGGAGCAGTCAATATGTCAGATGAAATGATTATCCGCCATTGTTCACCTACACTTGCGGGAATAAAAACCGGCAATGCGTTTTCCTGTTCTTATTCAGATAAAAAGGAGCTGTTTTCAGCGGTTCGTTCCCTGAACAGGAGACTGCTGCCGAAAGGTGTGCGGGTGATTCCGCTTCGTATATCCGCTGACCGGGTTTTACTTTATACCTACCGCCCGGACAGGCTGGAGAATGATCTGGCAGCAGAAGAAGCGGCTGAAATTCTTGAACAATATGGGTACTCATCAGATGATTCCGGCAAATGCATTGTTCACCTGAGCCGGCGTTTGAAAGAATCAGAAGAATTTCCTCATGAAATCGGTCTTTTCCTCGGATATCCTCCGGAGGATGTGCGCGGATTCATAGAAAACCGCGCAGGCGGGTATAAATTTGCAGGATACTGGAAAGTGTATGGAGATAAACAGAGTGCAGAGAAGAAATTTGAAACGTACAGAAAATGTACGGATGCGTATTGCTCGCAATGGGCAAAAGGAAAAAGTATTGAGCGGCTTACAGTAGCTGTTTGATATAAAAGTTCAGCTGCCTGCGCCGGATATTTGCCGGAAAATAATTGGAGGCAGCTGGTAAAAATACAGAAAGGCTGGTATAAAATATGAGTAAAATTGCAGTTGTTTTCTGGAGTGGAACAGGTAATACGGAGCAGATGGCTTCGGCTGTTCTGGAAGGAGCAAAAGAAAAAGGAGCAGAAGCTGTTGTGTATGGGGCAGCAGAATTCAGTGCCTCCATGTTGAACGACTATGATGCCGTTGCATTCGGCTGCCCTGCCATGGGTGATGAAGTACTGGAGGAGGATGAATTTCAGCCGATGTGGGACAGTTGTGAAGGAAATCTGAACGGGAAAAAGATCGCATTGTTCGGTTCCTATGGCTGGGGAGACGGAGACTGGATGCGCAGCTGGGAAGAATCCTGCAGGAATGCCGGGGCAGTGATGGTATGCGACAGCGTAACCTGCAACGAAGAACCGGACGAGGAGGCGCTCTCTGCGTGCAGGGCTCTGGGGGCTGCTCTGGTGTAGACAGAAAAGATGCGGTTTATGTATGTAATTATGTAACTTCGTTTGACTGTAAAATACCGTAATTGAAAAAAGACAGGCCGGCAGGCATGGGGATTGTGGCGGGAAGATTGCTTCCCCCGTAGATTTCCCATGTCTGCCGGTCCTGTTCTGCGGGCATATCTGTCATCCCCTGGCGGGAACACAATCTGATCTGTTTATAGATATTATGGTTAAGATCAGAGTAACGGTTCAGAAAGAATTATTGACGAAATAGTTCATGATTTCTTCCAGTTTTTCCCGTAAAGCATCGGCTTCGATTCCATCTGCCACAGCAAGCAGGTTGCATTTTACTTTGGTCGGGTCGGTTTCGGTGCTTTCATTGGATTCGGAACGGTAGATATCCCTGCCGAGCATGTTCATAATAACCGTATGCTGATTGTCTTTCAGACTGGCCTTCATCTGCATGGGTACGCCGCCCAGTTCCTTGATATGCAGAGCCACGTCTTTCATGGACAGATTCATATTGACCTCTGCGACCGGCAGAGATACGGTGGTATAGGCGGTCATGGTTCCCAGAAGATGACCGCTCATGGTACCGATCATAACCTGATTGCCGCCGTGCTGATGATTATGGCCGCATCCGCAGCCTTCCCCGTGGTTATGTCCGTGTTCGTGATCATGGTGTTCGCATCCGCAGCCTTCCCCGTGGTCATGTCCGTGCTCGTGATCATGATGTTCGCATCCGCAGCCTTCCCCGTGATCATGCCCGTGTTCATGATGGCTGCATCCGCAGCCCTCCTCATGATATAATCCCCTGATGTGCTTTTCCTTCTCCATTTTCATTCCTCCAGTGTTATGAAATACAGTAAGCTGCTCTGCGGCAGCTGTTGCTTCCATAAGTATAATATTAAACGGACAAAAGTACAAGTACAATCCTTACGAAGGGCTGTCGGATGAACAGGAAACGTTGCCGGTACCCGGTACGGGCACTTTCTGTCTGCGCTGCGTATTCTGTCAATGGGAATTTCCGGATGCTTTGTTTTCAATCAGTTCGTGCAGCTTGCGCAGTGCGTCCTGAATGCCGCCGGTTTCGTGGATCAGTCCGGCACGGACGGCTTCCCCGCCGATCAGGATCGTTCCAAGGTCTTTGGTGAGCTTGGTATTCTCCATCATCATTTCTTCCAGCTGTTTCTGAGAAGTATTGCTGTGTGCGGCGATAAAGCCGGTGATCCGGTCCTGAATCCGTTTGTTGTATTCGTAGGTCTGGGGGGCGCCGATGACCCGTCCGCTCATCTGAACAGGATGCACGATCATGGTGCCGGTGGGCACAATGAAAGACCAGGTGGTGCTGACTGCCAGAGGAACTCCGATGGAATGGCTTCCGCCCAGAACCAGTGATACGGAAGGTTTGCTCAGTGACGCAATCATTTCCGCAATACTGAGGCCGGCATCCACGTCACCGCCGGTGGTATTCAGCAGAATCAGAAGTCCATCCGTATTTACATCATCTTCAATCAGAGCCAGCCGCGGCAGGATATGCTCATATTTTGTGGTTTTCACCTGAGAACCGGCCGTATCGTGACCTTCAATTTCTCCGATGATGGTTAAAAGGTGGATGTTGTGGGCAGTCCGGCTGTCATTCAGGAAAGCTTCGCCGGTATCGTAGATCAGCTGGGAGCGTGTGGAGGATACTTCCATGTCCTCCGGGGAATCTTTTCCGGCAATATCCGGCTCCTGCATTAACGGTTCATCTGAACCGTTGTTATTTCCGCTGTATTCATTATCTCCACTGTATTCGTTATTTCCGCTGCATTTATTATCTCCACTGTATTCGTTATTTCTGCTGTATTCGTTATTTCTGCAATCATTCATGATGAAAACCTTTCTTTACATGATTTGAAATTGTTTATATTTTGAACCGTTTTTCAGTTTTAGATTCTCCTGAAATTGTAAAAAATATACCTGTTTACGTTTTTGCCGGTATGCTTTTGATTGCTTTAATTAAATAGATAGACTTTTTAAAAAGTCTATGTTATACTGATTCTGTTTGTTACAGTCCGGATTCTGAAATCTGACTGGGAAAGCAATACAATAAGATACAGGTGTCAGTAGCAGGAGGAACATCACAATGCAGATTATTAAAAGAACGAAGAATGAAGTTCAGGTAAATGTGTTGGGAATATTATTGCTGTTATGGAAAAATGCGGTGAATATTCTGCTTATATGTTTACTTGGCGGAGTGCTGGTTCTGGGCGGTACAATTTTATTATAGCTATAATTACACCGAAATATACAGCAAGTACTACACTTTATGTCAATAATACAACCGGTACAGATGCCACAACGACGATTACGTCCAGCGATTTAAGTGCTTCTGCAAAACTCGTGGATACCTATGCTGCGATTATTTCCAGCAAAACCGTTCTGGAGCAGGTAAAGGACAGATCAGAGGTTGATATCGATACAGGTGCTCTGGAATCCATGATCTCTGTATCTGCCATTAACGGAACTGAGGTGTTCAATGTATCTGCGGAGACAGTGAACCCGAAGGAGGCAGCCGGCATTGCCAATGCAATTGCGGATATTGCACCGGATCAGATATCTGAAATCGTGGACGGCAGTTCTGTAAAAGTAGTTGATTATGCAGATATTCCAACAAAAATCACATTGATCGGTGTATTCATCAGTTTTATGATCAGTGTTATTTTTATTTTGACCAGAGAACTGCTGGACACCAGCATTAAGAGCGAGGCGGATCTGGAAACATGGGAGCTTCCCATTCTGGGTGTCATGCCGGAATTTACAGCTGCAGCAAAGATGGATAATTATGGATATCAGTATGGGAAAAGGTAGTGCCTATGGATTTGCGAAAAAAAGCAACGATAGTTTTATGTCTGATTCTGATGGCAGTTCTGGCAGGATTATTTTATATGCAGCGCAGGCAGGAGCAGGAAGAAAAAGAGAATCTGACAGGTTTGAATCATGAAATTCAGCAGCTGCAGATGGAAAAAAGCAATCTGGAAAAAGAACTGAGAACACTGACCAGGAAAAATGCGGGGCAGGAATCGGAGCAGCCCACAGGCGTCCTCTGTTTCACATCGATTGATCAGGATATTTTTTCTCAGGCATATTCCAATGTACAGAAAGAGGGATATACGGGTATATTTATTTTACGTAACGGCAGGCTTCCCGGAGATTACAATACCATTACAGTGGAGCAGTGTGTTGAACTGCTGGACAGCGGCTGGGAGTATGGCATTGCATGGGATCAGGATGAGGATTCAAAAACGCAGTGGGAAGAAGATGTTGTGGGGTATCTTGAGAATCTGCGTAATCGAATAGGAGTATTGCCTTCCGTATATTATTTTGAAGAGGGAATGTACGATGCCGCTGTTGCTGAAGTTTTACCGGATCATGGCATTTCGGTTATTTTATATGAAGACAGTGAACAGATAGAGGATGTGGATGGAATTACATATATTCCGGTGCGTGGATATCTGGATGATTTTTCAGAGCTGGATGCGGACTCCCTGCTGGCATTGAATGTTCAGATCGCCTGGAATACGGATACGAAAAGCAGTGTCCGGTACAGGGCCGACGATTTATCGGATGTGTTGGCACAGACGGATGTACTGATTTCCGATATTTCCCATATACAGTCACTGATACAGCAAAAAAAAGAATTGAAAGAACAGATTTCACTGCAGGAAAAAGAAATCAGGCAGATTCAGGATATGATTTCTGAAATAGATCAGAAGATTAAAGAGAAATACCGTTAGTTTTTAAGAAGAAAGAAAAAGAATATCCCCTTATCAGCGTGATTGTACCTACCTATGAGAGAAGAGAAGTGCTGCCCAGAATCTGGATTCCATTGCTGCGCAGACATGGACCAATACTGAGATTATTGTGGTTGATGATAATATTCCGGACAGTATATGGCAGAAAAAGACCATTGTCAAGACACTGGGCGATAAAGGTAATGAACTGACAGATAATCAGGGGGCAACCACTGCGTACAGCAATACCGGCCTTGATTCCGGAAAGACCTATACCCAAGATGCGTGCATTCAAGATTGAGAATGGCAAGAAAGTCTTTGGTGCTTATTCCAGTGAATTCAAGGTTGCGGTTATGCCGGAAACTCCCGAATTGACTGCAGACAGCAATAAAATCAGTCAGGCTGCACTGAGCTGGAATACAGTAAACGGTGCTGCAGGTTATCAGATCTGGATGTCTGAAGGCGAAGACAAAGCTTATTCCATTGTTAAATCTGTTGCAGATGGTGACACAACTACTTACACAAAATATGACTTAACATCAGGAGAGACCTACTGGTTTAAGATTCGTGCATACACAGATGTGGATGGTAAGAAGACTTTCGGTGCTTATTCTGAACCGGTCAGTGTTACGATCAAATAAACTGACAATGAGGAACAGCGGAATAATCTGAAGTTTTCTAAGTCTTTTGCTCTGAAGAAGTATTTATAAAGATTTAATAGGGAGCTGCTGCATGAACTGATTCATTCGGTTCATGCAGCAGCTCTTCGAATTAATGGCTTTAGCCAGTTGAAGGTATCGGAGTTTTTCGTGTTCCGAAAAATGGA
>JBJELO010000191.1:0-9711 GCA_051879195.1 Lachnospiraceae bacterium | reverse complement strand
TGCGCAATCCGACAAATTATATTAAACTGTATGTGGAACTTTCGGAGTCAGTAATGATTCAGAGCCAGCCTCGAAACATTTCCTGACTCTGAACAATTACAAAAACTACATAATGTGAGGAGATATTTATGGGAGGATTTTTTGGCGTTGCTTCCAGATCCAGCTGCACGCTGGATTTATTTTACGGCATTGATTATCATTCACATCTGGGAACCCGCAGAGGCGGTATGGCCGTTCATGGCCCTCACGGCTTTAACCGTGCTATTCATAATATTGAGAATTCACCGTTCCGTACAAAATTTGAACGGGATGTGGAGGAACTGGAAGGAAATCTGGGCATCGGATGTATTTCCGACAATGAACCCCAGCCCCTGCTGGTGCAGTCCCATCTCGGCAGCTTTGCCATCACAACCGTCGGCAAGATCAACAATACGGAAGAACTGGTGAAAAGCACCTACGAACACGGACATACCCATTTTCTGGAGATGAGCGGCGGGCAGATCAACGCCACGGAACTGGTTGCTGCCCTGATCAACCAGCGCAATTCCATCGTGGAAGGACTTCAGTATGTGCAGGAAGCCATTGACGGCTCCATGACGGTCCTGCTGATGACCGGTGAGGGAATCTATGCAGCCAGAGACCGCCGGGGCAGAACCCCTGTTGTAATCGGCAAAAAGGATGATGCTTTCTGCGTATCCTTTGAAAGCTTTGCCTATGTCAATCTGGGTTACACAGATTTCAGAGAGCTGGGACCAGCCGAAATCGCCTATATTACCCCGGAAGGTGTGGAGACATTATCTGCGCCCGGCAAAGAGATGAAGATCTGTTCTTTCCTCTGGACCTACTACGGTTATCCCACATCATCCTACGAAGGCATCAACGTGGAAACCATGCGCTACCGCTGCGGCAGCATGCTGGCAAAGCATGATAAGGACAAGGAACATGTACATCCCGATCTGGTAGCCGGCGTGCCTGATTCCGGCATTGCCCACGCAGTCGGCTACGCCAATGAATCCGGCATTCCGTTTGCCCGTCCCTTTATCAAATACACACCCACATGGCCCAGATCCTTCATGCCCCAGAACCAGAGCCAGAGAAATCTGATTGCCCGTATGAAGCTGATTCCTGTGAAAGAGCTGATCGAAGGCAAGAAACTGCTGCTCATCGACGACTCCATCGTCCGTGGAACCCAGCTGAGGGAAACCACGGAATTCCTGTACCAGAGCGGTGCAAAGGAAGTTCACGTACGTCCTGCCTGCCCTCCACTGCTGTTCGGATGCAAATATCTGAATTTCTCCCGTTCCAAATCCGATCTGGATCTGATCACCCGCCGCGTTATTCTGGCAAGAGAAGGAGATAAAGCAGAGGAAATGCTGGATGATTACGCCGATCCCTGCAGTAAAAACTATGAAGAAATGCTGGAAGCCATCCGAAAGGAACTGAATTTCACCACGCTGAACTACCATCGTCTCGATGACCTGGTTGAATCCATCGGACTGGAGCCCTGCAAGCTGTGTACCTACTGCTTTAACGGAAAAGAGTAAGTACGCAACCGGATTAACATTTTTCAGGCGCACTTTCCATGCAAAATCACATTTTTCAGGCGCACTTTTTGACATTTTTCACATTTTTCAGGCGCACTTTATTGCACTAAACAGCAAAAGAAGCAGAGAGCTTACCATTTGGCTCTCTGCTTCTTTAATCATCCCGGTTCAAACACCGGTACGAATCATTTCGAATCCTGCTTAATGTTCATCAATCTCCGCTTCCAGAATATCACCTGTCACAGCATCAATCTCATATTCATACTCAGCTTTTCCTGTTTTCAGTTCCACTTTATATATCATCCTTCCATCCTCGTCATCCGGTTCGATCTCTTTCTTTGTCAAATCGGACGTGGACAGCCCCGCATGTTCCAGGGCAATGCTCAGGGCTTTTTCATTTCCGATATAAGTATCTGTGGCCGGCTGCGAAGAACCGGAAGAGCCCAAAGAGTGATGATCACTGATATGTTCGCTGTCATGGTCATCATTGCGGTCATCATCGTGATCATCATCGTTTTCGTACCCTGATGGTTCTTTGACAGCTTCTGTTTCTGCTTCTGAACCGGTTACGGTCTGATTCAGATGATTGATCATCTCTTTTTCAAAATCCACAACCTCACCTGTGCAGGCATTGATCTCATACTCGCATTCCATGTCAGCGGTCTTAAACTCGACTTCATAAACCATAATTCCGTGTTCACTATCCAGCTTAACCTCTGATTTCATCACATCACCTGCTGCCGCTCCCGCATGTTCATAAGCTTTTGTTCTGGCGTTTTCCTCACCGATATACGCTTTATCACTGGCGGTGCCGGTCTGTGTCACAGAATCAGCAGACACATGATTGGAAGAAATAATCAAAGCAATTTCATTGATTGACATGGATGCCAGGCTTTCAAAATTTGTTCCCGGTTTCTGATTTACCACTTCCTGAATCAGGGCAGCTTTTCCCAGTGAAATACTGTATTTTTCCGCCAATTCCGTCAGATCTGCATTATCATCGGAAATTGTCTGGCTCAAAACAGCCGCATCCATGGAGCTGTTGGCCACAGCCTGTGAAATAATCTGCAATACCTGTTCCTGCAGCTGAGCGCTGCGGTTTGCATCTTTGTTCTCTACAGATACCAGAATCGAATTCTGAATATCACTTAGATACCCCTTCTGCAGCATGGAACCAATAATCGCATTCACTGCGGTCTCCAGAGAAGTCCCTTTCAGATCCATGCTTCCCAGAATTTCTTTTGCATCATCATTAAGCGCTTCTACAGATAAAACTTTTTCATTTTCATCCACATTCATGGACAGGCTTGGATTGACATCCAGCATAACTACAGAATAGTCAGGTGAAAAGAAGGTCCCCCGGATCGTCGGGAAACTGATTACGAAAAGCAGAAATACGGCTGCCACTGCCGCCATGGCAGAAAAAACTGTCCTGCGGGATTTTACATGATTCTTTTTTCTGTCTGTTTTTTCATTATTATTTGTCATAGTATTTGTCATATCGATTACTCCTTTCTGTTCATCGCAGGAAGATAGTATGCTGTCCAGCTGGTCGGGAGCAGCATGCTCCACTGCAGTTCGGATTTTCTGTTCCAGATCGGTATTTATCATATCAGGCTGCCTCCTTAATTGCTTTGCGAAGCTTCTTTATTGCACGGTTATATTTGGAAAGGACCGTCGACAGTCCCATATCTAAAAGAGCAGCAATTTCCCGGTGTTTCATGCCGGACACTGCATGAAGTATTACAATCTGACGTTCTTCATCGGACAGAATACCAAGCAGAAATTGCAGCATCATCCGGTCTTCCTGATCCATTGCAGGATGATCAGAAAAAACAGTCTGCCAGTCCTCAGGCGCCATAGTAACGATCCGGCTCTGTTCCCTTATGCGCATTCGGGCCAGATTCCGGGTAATTGTAAATATCCAGGCCAGAGGCTTTCCCGCCGGCGTATAATTTGCAGCCCCTCTCCATATCCGGATGTAGGTATCATGCACTGCATCCTCCGCATCCTGAACATTTTTCAAAATAGACAATGCAAAACCGTAAACAGCTGCATGTGTCTTCTCATATAACAATGTCAGCGCTTCTTTATCATTTTCAGCAATTCTTCGAATACATTCTTCAATAATGTCATCCTGCTTATCAGGCAGGGCAGGTGACATAATCATAGCAAATACCAGCATGCTTTTCCTCCTCTTTGCTTATATAATGCATGAAACAGAGATTTTATTGCATCAGAAAGAAAGTTTTTTGTAAATCTATTTGGCTCTGAACAGTTACAAAAAGCTGCCATATCTGCTTCTGAGAATAAAGCAGCATGGCAGCTTTCACTGTTTTCTCTTTTTCTTATCTGATCGTCCTCTTATTCCATACCAGCAGAGCAATCATAACTGCCGGGAATATAATAGCAGCCAGAAGTCCGGCCTTGATACCGAATCCCGGGAAAAATCCTGAAACAAAACTGACTACCGCCGGTCCTGAGGCACATCCCACATCACCGGCCAGGGCAAGCAGAGCAAACATAAGCGTACCGCCCTGGGGACACAATCTGGCGGAGATGCTGAAGGTTCCGGGCCACATGATTCCCACTGACAGACCACAGAGTCCGCAGCCCAGAAGGGCCAGCAGAGGATTTTTCATAAAGATGGCCAGCAGATAACTGATGACACAGAGGCTGCCGCTTGCCAGCATGAACTTCCGCAGATTGATCTTTTCTCCGAATTTTCCGTAAAACATACGGGAACATCCCATGAGTACCGCAAACATGCAGGGGCCCAGCAGATCGCCAACTGTTTTCGACTGCTTCAGGCCTTCCTCCGCAAACAGGGAAGCCCACTGGGACATGGCCTGCTCCGATGCGCCGGCACAGATCATCAGCGCAAAAAACAGCCAGAACATCTTCATGGACAACAGCTTTTTCGCAGGAATCTTTTCATCCTCTTCCACAAGGGCTCTGATGGGAACCCGAGAAAACAGGATGATATTCAGTGCCGGTACGATACTCCACAGAATGGGAAGCATGTACCACCGATTCATTCCGAATACCCGGAATCCCAGGGTGGAAAACAGTACCACCGCCACATGCCCCCAGCAGTAGAAAGAATGCAGCAGGCTCATGGCTGCTTCCTTTGCGCTGGAGGAAGGGGCCGCCTCTACAATGGGGCTGACCAGAACCTCGATCAGTCCGCCTCCGATGGCGTTGCATACCATGGCAAGCACCAGTCCGCAGTAGGGATTGATCACAAAAGGCAGAACACCCAGACTGATCAGACCGATCACGCTGCAGACATGAGCCAGCACAATGGAAAAGCGGTATCCCACTTTATCCACATATTTGGCGGCAATCCAGTCCACCAGAATCTGAACGCCGAAATTGATGCTGATTAGCAGCCCGATCTGCTCCATGGAAATGTTAAAATTCCGGTTAAAAGTCAGAAAAAGCAGAGGGGCCAGATTGTTGATGATTGCCTGCACCACGTATCCGATATAGCAGGCATAAATGGTGTAAGTATAATTTTTTCTCATATGAACTCCTGAAATACTGTAATCGCGGAAACGGCCGATAAACTCGAATCGAACCGCACCGCTTCCCTTCAGTTTTTCAGTCTAGCATCAATTTCCGGAATTCGCAATAGAGCATTTTGTATTTCCTGTTTGTTGTAAAATTGTTACTGTTCACTTATGCCTCTCATCAAATTTTTTCACAAGACACTGTTTATCAAAAAAGGCAATCCCATAGCACAGAACTGTCCGATATCCTTTTTTCAATTCATCGGCATACCGTCTGGAATCAATCTGTGCCACTGCATTCCGGCATGCTGCTTCCAGATGCTTTTCATCATCGGCATGTTTTGCCTCAATAATCAGCACCCGTTTACGGCTTCTGTCCCGCACCACAATATCGGTTCTCCCATATCCCTGCTCCCGGTTTGATTTCACAATATAACCGCCGCCGGTAAATATCCCTGCAACAAAGGCGTGATAAAAATCTTCTTTATAATCATGATAACTGATTGTGTTGAAAAGCAGATCGGAAATAATCTCCGTTGCCTTCTGCTCATCGCCCTGCCACATAGCTTGAAATAATTCACTGCGGTCGATTACAACCAGGCTCTCCTCAAACCATTTTGTTACGGTCTTCCTGAAAAGATTGCGGATTTCCTCATTGGGAATCTTCAACAGAAGTTTATCATCTCCGTTGTGAACCCCTCCCGGCAGTTCTGCCGGGCTTACCCGGGTCAGATAACCTGTCAGATACAGCAGACTCCACAGGTTGGACTCCGAAGAATGCAGTGTGTCATAAGACAGATTCTCTTCAATGGACTCTTCCACATACCCGCCTGCCAGCAGCGTTTCAAACTTATCATTAACATCCAGTTCCGGGCGCCGGCCGTTATTGGCAATCTCGATAAATGTACGCAGAATCCCATTATGGCTGGTGTCCTCCCAGTAACTTCTCGGGGAAGTTTCCGGATCGTCCTGAATGGCATTTACGTGATTCAGAACATCCCATGGACAATAGATATCAATATTACCGAAATGATACCCGTCATACCAGCATCTGATCTCATCCGCATGATCTTCGAATCCCGTATCCTGAAGCAGTTTCCTGACATCCTTTTCTGTAAATCCAAAATACTCGTTAAAACGCTCTCCGGAAATGGTATCTGATACAAAATTGTTGGTTCCTGTGAAAATGCTTTCTTTGGCAATTCGAAGACAACCGGTTACCACTGCAAACTTCAGAAACGGATTTGTTTTCAATGTTTTGTTCAGCAATCCACGGATCAGGTTCAACATCTCATCATAAAAACCATGTTCATTGGCTTTTGCCAGCGGAACATCATATTCATCGAGCAGTACGATAACCTGTCTGCCATAATATGCATTCATCATACGCATAAGAACGTAAAGCGCATTCTGAATTTCAACCGCATCCGCACTCATGGACTGATATTTTCCAAAAAGCACAACATCCTCTCTGTCAACCTTTTCACTTTCCAGAAGATACGTATGCTGTCTGCACAAATCAGCAATACACACCATAAGCTTCTTCCATGCATTTTCAAAGCCTGTGTCATCCACGTCCTTGAATGTCAGAAAAATGACCGGCCAGCGGTTCTGCCACTCGGCACATAACGCTGTCCGGTCTGTAATATCAAGTCCGACGAATAATTCCCCTGTATCTCTGCGGATATCAAAGAAATTGGCCATCATATCCATTGCCAGTGTTTTTCCGAAACGGCGCGGACGGGTAATCAGATTGACTTCAAATGTTTTTCGCAGAAGTTCTGCTATCACTCTGGTCTTATCAACATAATAGTATCCGCCTGAACGTACTTTTTCAAAGCTGTCTATTCCAAGCGGCATTACAGCCTTATCCATCTTTCCACTCCTTTCCGGAAACCCATGATCACAATGTAAATACCGGATTCTGTCCGGTTACTGTGACCACAGTCTACCACAAAGGCGGGAATTTATCAAGAGAGGGCTTCATGCAGAATCAGAATCCGGATATATGATTATCTGTCCATGGAAATCCTGCAGCTCCCCAGCTGGTCTATTTCTCCATTTTCCCGTTCCGTACAAATGTAATATTCATAATACTTTGTTTTTATACCGGAAATTCCGTTTTCAGAGAAATATTCTGCGTCTGAAACTGCAGTTGTATCAGTAAATGCCTGTCCTGGTCCTGATGCAAGTCTGTCCACTTCATATTTCTGCCAGTCAGCCTTACGGAATATGATATATCGCTCAACCCCATCACATTTTGTCCAGTCAAGTCTGATATTGCTTCCGGACCAGCGGGCAGTAACCCGGAAATTCTTTTGCGTACTGTCCGAAAGCTTCAGTTCGCCGGATTTACTCACCGCTGATGAGGCTGTCTCACCTGTTTCCGGTTTCGATGCAGATAGGTACTCACTGGAAGCATAATAAACAGCACCTCTGAATTCAACTTTCGACCATCCGTTGCTGCCAATGGCAACGCGATGTACCGCCTCACCTTTTTCAAATCCTCCTGCTTTTCTGTACCCTGTTCCGGGGCCTGTGCGGACATTCAGTATAATTGTGGGATATACTGTCTCATCCACAGCAGTATAGACAGCATCATCCTCCGATGATTTCTGATCCTCCGCTTCCACATCCGGATACTGTGTTGTCATGAAATTGCCCGATACATATCCGATACCGGTACCATAAAGAATCCGATACCATCCATTACTCCCGATACCCGTTCTGCTCACTCTTTCCCCCTTCTCCAGACATCCTGCAGAAGGGTAGCTTTTTCCCGGACCAGTACGAACGTAAACCGCTGCTGTGCTGTAAACATAATCATCTGCATCTTCGAAATTTACCTGCGGCATCGTCTCTGTACTCTCAGCTTCCGAAGTTTCCGAAATTGATGCTTCCGTCTGTGCTGTCTGTTCTTTCGCGTCTGTTTCTGATGTATCCGTCTGCGCTGATGACTCATCCTTATCCTCAGCCGATGTCTGCGTTTTTGTCCCGGATTCTTCGTCTGATCTGTCTGTATTTTCAGACAGTACCATTTTTTCTGATGCACACTCTGTATTTCCTGCAGTATCTGACAAAGAAATCTTTCCGGGTGTACATCCCGCCAAAGACAGTGTGAGCATCACAATTATCATGTACTTCAAAAAATTTTTCATTTGTATCCCCTCCTGTTCTGAACCGACCTTTCAGATTCACGGAACTTCGTCCTGTCCTGTGTATTCTGATCACACTTCCTTTTTTGCACGATTTTCTTACTTTGTTATAGTATAAGCCAAAACCGCATAATAGTCAAAAAGAACAAAATCAGTCTTTTCAAAAAAATATGTAACTGTTCATTTTTTTCAAGACAGGGACTTGGCAGTTTACTATTAAAGTGTTACAATCAATCTCATACAGACAATTCACAAAAGAAAGGAAATTATCTCATGAAAAAATTCATTGAAGAATTCAAGGCATTTGCCCTGCGCGGCAATGTGGTGGATCTGGCTGTCGGCGTGCTGATCGGCGGCGCTTTTTCAGGTCTGGTAACTGCTTTTACCGAGGATATTATCAATCCTGTTCTGGCTCTTTTCGGCGGCGTGAATTCAACCGAATTCGGCTGGACAATCCCCATCGGATCCGGCATCCTGATCGGCAAGTTCATTTCTTCCGTCATCAATTTCCTGATCACTGCATTTATCATCTTCATGATCGTAAAAGCACTGAACGGAATCTCCTCCATCGGCAAAAAGCCGGAGGCACCCGCTGCTCCTACCACAAAGATCTGCCCTTACTGCAAGAGCGAGATCAGCATCGAAGCAACACGCTGCCCCCACTGTACATCCCAGCTGGAGAAGTAAGTACTGATACATAAAGATATCACTCAAACAGGTGGCTGCCCAACAACCGGACAGCCACCTGTTTTTCAGAACAGTTCAGCGATCACATCACAAAAATAATATCTACCCCGGCGCTGTATTTCTCACAGCCCGATTCCTCTGGCATAGTTCCTCCCTTTTTCACATATACTAAAACATCAAAAGCCTGAAAAAGGCATCTTATCCTTTTTCAGGCTGTTTCAAGGAGGCCAGCTATGAGTTCCCAGACCCGAATCGTTATTCTGAAAATGCGTACGATCATTTACACAGGCATTTTTATTTTTCTGGTGCTTGTACTTGGTGTACTGCTGTATCTGATGTTTGGCCGCCCTGCGCAGGACGCCGGCAGCTCTGATTCTGCTTCCCCAGCGTCTTCCTCTGTCAGCAATACGGCCAACACCACCGGCTCCGGTTCCGGCACATCTCTGTATTGTCCCGGCTTTTACAGTGCTGTTCTGAATCTGGGCGACCGCTCCGTGGATGTGAATGTCACAGTCAGCTCCAACCGCATCGAATCGGTCCGGCTTTCAGAGATTCCCGATGAGATTTCCGACAGCTATCCGCTTCTGGAACCTGCCATGGACGATCTCAGTGAAAAAATCGTGACGACCCAGAGCACCGAATATCTGACCTATGATGAAAAAATGCAGTATACCCAGACAGCTCTGACCGAAGCCGTCAATACGGCGCTGAAAAAAGCTTCCGTATCAGAAAATTAGTATATTGAATTTACGCCTGCTCCATTGCTTCTTTTTTCAGTTCTTCTTCCAGTTCCTCCAGCTCTTTCATCCAGAC
>JBJELO010000190.1:0-9779 GCA_051879195.1 Lachnospiraceae bacterium | reverse complement strand
ACATGTGGACAGAATTTAAAGGAGGCTGAATAAAATGGTTTTGGTAACCGGAGCCGGTGGACAGGTGGGAACTCATATTCTTCGGGCATTCTCTGCCAGAGGAATCCGCACCCGTGCCTGGATCCACAGTGAACGCAATCAAGAAGCGGCTTTAGCAGCAGGTGCTGCTGAAATATATATCGGAGATATGACCTCACGCGAAGATATCGTTGAGGCCATGAAGGGCATTGATACAGTCTACTATATCTGTAACACAGCCAATCCACAGGAGGATGAGATTGGAGCTCAGTTGATTGAAACTGCAAAAGGAATCGACAATATCACATTTATCTACCATTCAGTCATGCATTCTCTGCTGTCGGATATGCCTCATCATAAAAGAAAACTGCAGGTTGAAAAGATGCTGGTCGATTCCGGTATTCCGTATGTCATCATTCAGCCGGCGGTGTTTATGCAGATGCTGACACCTTCCATTCAATCTGTAAAAAACGGAGGACCGTTTGTTCAGAAGTTCTACACTTCTGATCTGACCAGAATGAGTTTTGTCGATATGAATGATTATGCAGCAGCAGCGGCTGAAATAGTTTCTTCAGGAGCATATACCTACGGCACTTATGAATTCTGCAGTGACGGAGCATATTCATTGTCTGACATGGAGGATATCCTCTCCGGGCTGACAGGGCGCAGGGTTACAAGCGCTTTTATCAGCGATACGGATTTTCTGGCAGCTTCGCACAGGGAGCCGGACAGCTATGCAGGCCGGACGCTTCTCACGATGTTTCGTCACTATAATGAAAACGGTTTTTGTGGAAATGCGTTTACACTTTCACGGATTCTGGGACATAGACCGGTCACGATCAGGGAATATTTTCAGACATTTCTACAGAGTGAATAAATATTACGGGGGATACGGCTTATGAAGCTTAATTATATTACAATCATGGTACGGGATCTGGAAAAATCTCTGGAATTTTACTGCGGATTGATTTCTTTGAAAAAAATCAGGGAAATGAATCCTCCGCAGGGAAAGATTGTATTTCTGGCAGACCGGGAGGGAGACACCATGCTGGAACTGATTCAGATGGATCAGGCTGAAAAGGTGACAGCCACCGGAATCGTAATCAGTTTTCTGGCAAAGAAACCTCTTGCTGAAATAAAAGAACATGCGAAGGCAATGGGCTATGATTCTGCTGACATCATAATGCAGCCGCCAAAACCGGCACATTTCACTGTTACTGATCCGGATGGACTGATCATAGAAATATCAGAAAACTGATTAGTTATCCTGGGCGGACCAGGAATGGAATCATTTGCCGCATCGTTCGGCAGACAAAATAAAAAGGAGAAACGTATGGCACAGATAATTTTTAAGATTAGCGGAAGTCCTGATGTGGTAATTCATGCAAACAATGGAGAAAGACTTCTGGATATTGCCAGGGATGCCAATGTTGCAATTGATGCTCCCTGTTCCGGTAATGCTACCTGTGGAAAATGTAAAGTAAAACTGGTATCAGGGGGACTGGAATCTCCCAAAACTCAGCATATTTCCGATGAAGAATATGCAGCAGGCTGGAGATTGGCCTGTGTCAGCAAAGTACAGGAAGAAGATGTGGTGATTGAAGTTCCTGATATTGCTTCTGCATATAAAAGCCGCATGAAAGTTGCTGATCTGAGTTCGCCGGAAGAAATTGCAATCTTTGAGAAAATCAAATCGGATATTGTGGAAAGCGGTATTTCATTTACCAACGATATTGATGTCATTGAATTCACGATGCCCGAGCCCTCTCTGGACGATACGATGCCTGACAACGAGCGTTTGATATGGGCAGTTCAGGAAACAGCAGGAGTTGAAAATGTCCGCCTCTCGTCCTTTGTCATGAAAAAAATATCGGTCGTTCTCCGGGAAGCAGATTTTCATATCAAAGCAGTGATCAGAAAAAATGAACAGGAATGTTTCGTATACGATATTCTTCCTTTTTCTCGGGAGATTCACGCAGCCGGTCTTGCAGTGGATATCGGTACCACTACAGTTTCTGCAGTTCTGGTCGATATGCAGACCGGTGAAATTCTTGCCAAAGGTTCTGCAGGCAACGGACAGATCCGATACGGTGCTGACGTAATCAACCGTATTGTTGAGCAGACAAAACCGGGTGGTATCAGAAAGCTTCAGAGAGCCATTATTGATGATACGCTGAATCCGATGATTGCCAATATGTGTAAATCAGCCGGACTCAGGACAACTCAGATTTACAGAATGTGTCTGGCGTCCAACTCAACCATGAACCATCTGTTTATGGGCATCAATGCCAATCCGCTTCGTATGGAACCGTATATTCCTGCATTTTTCCAACTGAAGGGTATGACATCAAAGGATCTGGATCTGATCATAAACCCTCATGCAGAAATAATATTTGCTCCGAATATAGGCAGCTATGTAGGCGGTGATATCACAGCCGGTACACTTGCCAGCCGTATCTGGAACAGTGAAGAATCCTCTGTATTTATCGATCTCGGAACAAATGGTGAAATTGTATTTGGCAACTCGGATTTTCTGATGAGCTGTGCCTGTTCAGCAGGTCCTGCTTTTGAAGGTGGTGATATCAGCTGCGGCATGCGTGCAACAGATGGTGCAGTAGAAGCCGTTGTGATTGATAAGGAAACCATGGAACCCACCCTGTCTGTCATCGGTGAAGAAGGACAGGATCCGGTTGGTCTCTGCGGTTCCGGAATTATTGATATCATTGCCGAATTGTTCCGCTGCGGCATTATTAATGCCAAAGGACAGATCGTAAGGGATGGAAAGCGTGTAAAAGTGGATGAAGACGGTATGAAGAGTTATGTGATTGCGTTTAAAGAAGATACAGGCGCAGTACGTGATGTGGAAATTACCGAAGTTGATATCGACAGCTTCATCCGTGCAAAAGGGGCTATTTATTCCGGTATTATTTCCCTGGTGGAATCGGTAGATTTTGATATGAGTATGGTTGATAATGTATATGTAGCAGGTGGAATCGGCAGCGGTATCAATATGAAGAATGCGGTTCGTATCGGTATGCTTCCCGACATTCCGCTGGAGAAGTACAATTATATCGGTAATTCTTCTCTGGCAGGTGCATATGCGATGCTGCTGTCCAATGAAGCAGAAGATAAAGTAACAGAACTGGCATCCGGTATGACTTATCTGGAATTAAGTACACATCCCGGATATATGGATTCCTTTACTGCTGCCTGCTTTATTCCTCATACAGACAGCTTCTTATTCCCCTCTGTTCAGAATATGGAAGACTAAAATAAATAACAGCTGCAGGATCAGGGAGAGGCTTTGCCTCTCCTTTTTTTGATTCTGCCCGGCTCTGAACAGTTACAAATTCATTTCAGGCATTTCTCGTGATTTAATATGGGTATTAGACATCTTCGGAAGCAGAAGATACAATGTAGGTGTTACAAAAAGGTACCCGGAAAACGCTTCCGTATCTTGTATCTCATGAAGATGGATGTTATATTTATCTGAATGAGGTGATATATATGGAAATCAGAGTTTTAAGATATTTTTTAATGGTTGCAAGAGAAGAAAATATTACAAGGGCAGCTGAACTTCTGCATGTAACCCAGCCGACGCTTTCCAGACAGCTGATGCAGCTGGAGGAAGAACTTGGGGTGAAGCTGTTTCAGCGGAGCAATCACAGTATACGGCTGACTGAAGATGGAATGCTGTTAAGGAAACGTGCACAGGATATTGTCTCGCTGGCCGATAAAACGGAGAATGAGTTTCATCATAAAGAGGAAACCATGGTTGGTGAGATTGCCATCGGGAGCGGGGAAACCAGAAATGTACAGAGCCTGGCAAAGATCATTTCCCGGTTTCAGAAAGAATATCCCGGTGTCCGGTATGATTTTTACACTGCCAATGCCGATGATATCAAAGAACGGCTGGACAGAGGCTTACTGGATATCGGACTTCTGATGGAACCGGTGGATATTACAAAGTATAATTTTGTCCGGCTTGAGAAACGGGAAAGATGGGGAGTTCTGGTCCGGCAGGATTCTGAACTGGCTCAGAAGGATACCGTCACCCCGGCTGATCTGGTGCATATCCCGCTGATGCTGGTAAAACGTACATTGGTGCAGAATGAACTGGCAAACTGGTTCGGTGATTATTATGATCAGATTCATGTCATTGCCACGTATAATCTGATTAACAATGCAGCGGTGATGGTAGAGAACGGAATCGGAGCGGCCTTATGCTTTAAACTGGAAAATGCATTCAGTAATCTGCGATTTATCCCGCTTTCACCTTCCATTTCTACGGGGGCGGTGCTTGTATGGAAAAAGAACCAGCTGACGTCCCGGGCAGCACATCGATTCATTGAATTTGTGAAGACCTGCAGAAATGATATTTCATGATATTTTGGATTCTCATGGAATCCTGTTGTTTGAAAAGGAAGTGATTAAAACGCATGACACGGCAAGAAGCAAGTGAAAGATATCAGATTCCCATGGAGATTCTGGAAGAATATGAGCGATGGAATCTGTGTGGGGAAAAAGACGGCAAAACAGGTGGATGGCAGTATGGCGATATGGATCTGGATCGTCTGAGACTGATTATGACACTGCATAACAGCAGTTTCGAAAAAGAGGAAATCGAACATTACATGCGGCTGCATCTGCGCGGGGAAGCTACTGCTGCGGAACGAATGAGAATTTTGAATCAGAAAAGAAAGCGGATACTGGATGAAATCCATATTCAGGAAGGACAGCTGGAACAGCTGGATTATCTCCGCTACAAGATACAGAAGAATATGGGAAATCAGGGAAACTGAGATCTGACAGGAGGAATCTTCCACTTCATCTGATGGGAGATTCCTTTTTTGTTTGTTTATGTAGATTCAGAAATGCTTATATTGTATTTCTAAGCAAAAACAATAGGTATTAGACATAGTTCGAAATATTGTGTATCATGTAGATATCAGTACTGAGACGGTTCCATAAGAGAAAAGAATGATTGAAAAGGAGATTAAAATGAGTAAAGAGTATGAAAGCCTTGCCCGTAAAATCGTAGAATATGTGGGCGGCACAGAGAATGTGAATGATGTATATCATTGCCAGACCAGACTACGTTTTAAGCTGGCAGATGAAAGCAAAGCAGATCAGGAGAAGCTGGAAGCGCTGGATGGAGTATCCAAGGTGATGCTTGGCGGAGGCGTTTATCAGGTTATCATCGGAACACATGTCAAATATGTGTTCGAGGAAGTTGAAAAAATTGTCGGCCCCGGAAAAAAAGAGAGCAGTGCGGAAGAGACAAAGGAAAAGAAGAGTATTCCGGGCATGATTATTGATTTTATAGCAGGTACATTCCAGCCCGTCATTCCTGCATTATCCGGAGCGGGAATGGTGAAAGCCCTGCTTGCCCTGCTGATTGTATTCAAAGTGATTTCCACCGACTCACAGACCTATTACATCCTGAATTTCTTTGCGGATGGCGTATTCTATTTCCTGCCGATTATGCTGGCATTTACAGAAGCGCAGAAGCTGCGGTGTAATCCGATTCTTGCTGCATCGGTTGCAGCAATCATGCTTCATCCCAACTGGGGAGCACTGGTTGCTGCAGGAGAGCCGGTACATCTGTTTGGTGTTGTGCCGTTAAAATTAACGCTTTATACTTCTTCTGTAATACCGATCATTCTGGTTATTCTGGTTCAGGCCTATGTGGAGCGCTGGCTGGAGAAACATATACCCAATGCGGTAAAACTGGTATTCGTTCCCATGCTTACCTTCCTGATCATGGGAACCCTCGGACTTGCAGTTTTAGGTCCTGCCGGAAGTGTTGTGGGTGATTATCTTGCAGTATTCTTTAATTTCCTCAGTGAAAACGCGAGCTGGGCTCCGGCTGTAATTGTAGGTGGATTCCTGCCGATCATGGTTATGTTTGGCCTTCATAACGGTGTTGCTCCCCTGGGTGTCATGCAGATGGCAGATCTGGGATATGACAGTATCTTCGGACCGGGATGTGTCTGCTCCAATATTGCGCAGGGTACAGCAGCACTGGTTGTGGCACTGCGTACAAAAGAAGCGAAAACCAGACAGCTTTCCATTTCCGGTGGTATTACAGCATTAATGGGTATCACCGAACCGATCTTATACGGTGTGAACCTTCCGAAAAAGTATCCGCTGGTTGCGGCGATGATCGGCGGTGGCTGCGGCGGCCTTTTTGCAGGTCTGACCCATACCCACAGATTTGCAACCGGTTCCTCAGGTCTTCCGGCAATTCTTCTTTACATCGGAGATGATTCTCTGGAATGTTTTATCAACATTATTATTGCACTGATCATTACCGTCATTGTAACGGCAGTTGTGACATATGTCCTTTCCTTAAAATATGAAGGAAAAGCAGTTGAAAAAGAAATCGTTCAGCCGGAAGTTCATGAAGCAGTTCCGGTGGAAAAAGATGAAATCAAAGCACCGGTTGAAGGCAATCTGATTCCGCTGAAGCAGATCGGTGACGGCGTTTTTTCAGAAGGCGTGCTGGGACAGGGATGCGGCATCGAGCCGGAAGAAGGCTGTGTATATGCGCCTTTTAATGGAACCGTTGAATCGGTGGCTGATACCGGCCATGCAGTGGGGCTCACCAGCGAGGATGGAATCGAACTGCTGATCCATGTAGGACTTGATACGGTAGCATTACAGGGTGAAGGCTTTACACCTCTGGTAAAAGAAGGAGATTCTGTATTCTGCGGACAGAGAATCCTGAATTTTGACAAAGATAAAATCGCGGAAAAATACCCTGTTGTAACTGCAGTGATTGTAACAAACAGCGATGATTATGCAGACATTTCCATGAGTGCAGCAGGGAAAGTCAACCGGACAGATACTGTTCTTCGTGTGAAAAACTAAGAAAAACAGGAGGAAAACCATTATGAGCGGATTACCGAAAAACTTTTTATGGGGTGGAGCTACGGCAGCAAACCAGTGTGAAGGCGGCTGGCAGGAAGGCGGAAAAGGGACAGGACTGATCGATGTGCTTCCTTACGGCCCGGACCGGATGCCGGTTGCAAAAGGGGAAAAGGTGATGCTGGAGTGTGACGGGGACCATCAGTATCCCAGCCATGAAGCCATCGATTTCTATCATCACTACAAAGAAGATATTGCTTTATTTGCTGAGATGGGATTTAAATGCTTTCGCATGTCGCTGAGCTGGACACGCATTTATCCCACCGGACTGGAAGAGGAGCCTAACGAAGAAGGCCTGCGTTTCTACGATTCTGTCTTTGACGAATGTAAAAAATACGGAATCGAACCGCTGGTGACACTCTGTCATTTTGACCTGCCCATTGAGCTGGTCAAACAATTCGGAGGCTGGAAAGACCGTCGGATGATCGACTGCTACCTGAAATACTGCGACACCGTTTTCCGCAGATACGCAGGCAAGGTAAAATACTGGATTACGTTCAATGAGATCAATATGCTGAACCATCTGCCTTTTTCCAGCTGCGGACTGGTAGCAGAAAAGGATGAGGATATTCAGAATGTAAAATATATCTGTGCGCACCATGAACTTCTTGCCAGTGCCATGGCAGTGAAAATGGCACATGAACAGATGGAAGGATGTATGGTCGGATGCATGCTTGCAGGAGGCAGCTTTTATCCGTACACATGCAATCCCCAGGATGTATGGCAGGCAAAACAGACAGAACGCGGCAATTATTTCTTCATTGATGTACAGAGCCGTGGATATTATCCCAATTATGCGTTAAAATGGATGGAAAAGGATGGAATCAGCCTGGACTGGGAGTCCGGGGATCAGGAAATACTGGCAGAAGGAACCGTAGACTTTATCGGATTCAGCTATTATTCCAGCCGCTGCGATACGGCGGACCCGGAAGTATCCGCCAAAAGAACGGCTGCCAATGCGTTCCGGACCGTGAAAAACCCCTACCTGAAGGTCAGCGAATGGGGATGGCAGATTGACCCGCTGGGGCTGCGGATCACCATGAATGATCTGTATGACCGCTACCAGAAACCGCTGTTTATCGTCGAAAACGGTCTGGGAGCAAAAGATGTGGTGAAAGAGGACGGAACCATTGAAGATGATTACCGTATTTCCTATCTGAAACAGCACATTCAGGCCATGATTGACGCGGTAACGGAGGATGGAATCCCGCTGATGGGATATACCATGTGGAGCCCCATTGATCTGGTCAGCGCTTCCACCGGAGAGATGAGCAAGCGATATGGATTTATCCATGTGGACAAGGATGACCAGGGAAACGGAAGTCTGAAGCGGAGCCGCAAAAAAAGCTTTTACTGGTATAAAAAAGTCATCGAGAGTAATGGATCAGATCTGGGAGACTGATTGAACGATCCGAAGTAAATTTCCATTTTTTCAGTCTTCCAAGCTGAAAGCATATCAGGAGGTATCTATGTATCTAAATGAAAAAGGACAGGCTGTGCCTGAAAAAACGGAACTGATTCAGGCGGAGGCATTTGAAAAGATTAACCGGACAGAAATACGCTGGCTGGGAAACGGAGGCGCCATGGTCAACAGCAGAGGAACTGTGGTTATGATCGATCCGGTTTTAAGCGGATTTGATATGCCGCTGCTGATCCAGGTGCCGGTTACGGAAGATTGCGTACCGCATCTGGACGGAATTCTGCTGACACACTGTGATAATGATCATTACAGCCGGAAAACCTGCAGGGAACTGGCACCGGTTACAGAAGAATTTCATGCCTCCCACTATGTAGCAGAGCTGCTGAATACGGAGCTGGGTATTTCCGGAAAGGGCCATGCGATTGGCGAACAGTTTGCACTGGGCAATATCACAGTTACATTAACCCCGGCGTGGCATAACTGGCAGAATGAATCGCCTAAACATCATACACGGGAATTTGCCATGGAGGATTATTGCGGTTTTTGGCTGGATACACCCGATGGAAGTATCTGGGCTGTGGGAGACAGCCGGCTGATGGAAGAACAGCTGCATATGCCGACTCCGGATGCAATTCTGTTTGATTTTTCCGACAGCAGATGGCATATCGGTCTGGAAGGAGCCGAAAAAATGGCCGCAGCATATCCTGAAACACCACTGATTCTGTGGCACTGGGGAAGCGTAGATGCACCGGAATGGAAAGAATTTAATGGAGATCCTGAGGAATTGTGTCGACGTATTGTAAATCCTGAGCGTGTGGTTGTTTTGAATCCGGGTGAAGCGTATCAGCTGGCACCACTGAAATAAATTTATAAATCCCCCTGCTGACGAATACAGGTGAACCGGATGCTTTCCGGGTTTGTGTTTCTGTCAGCAGGGGGGATTTTTTATCTGTCTTGTTTTCTTTACCTGTAAAATTGACACAATCAGCTGTATCAGATGCCTGTTTCTGAAGAGACATTTCTGATATAATACCGCTGAATAAAGGGCTTATATCTGAACCGGAAAGACAGAACGGAAGTCAGTAAGGAGAATATGCAATGAAAAACAGGATTGTTGATGAGGAAATAAAACTTGTTCGATATTATCCGAACTATGCTGCTGCATTAGAATGGTATCAGGATTTAGAATTGTGTAAGCAAGTAGATAATAGAGATACAGTATACGATTCAGACTTGTTAAAAAGAATGTATAAATACCTGAATAAACATGGCGATTTATTCTATATCAAATACAAAAACAGATCATTCCCACGGCTTCCATACTTGCGTGGGTAATTCTTCCATTTCTTTTTCTGCTGGGGAAGGCACCTGCAAATGATGATGCAACAAAATTTTTATATGTTTTTTCGCA
>JBJELO010000189.1:0-2185 GCA_051879195.1 Lachnospiraceae bacterium | reverse complement strand
AAGATGGTTTATACAAAGGTTGTTACCAATAAGTCTCCCTGGCTTGCACAGGCAGAGCTTGGCGGCGTATACTGCAGCCCCGCATCCCACGGAGAAGGCCGTTTCGTAGCCGGCAAAGAATGGATTGACAAGCTGATGGCAAACGGACAGATTGCAACCCAGTATACGGATGTGGACGGCAATGTATCCATGGATGAATACTGGAATCCCAACGGATCCTATTGCGCGATTGAAGGTATCACAAGTCCTGATGGCCGTATTCTTGGCAAGATGGCACATGCGGAACGCCGCGGTAAATCAGTTGCAGTCAATATCTATGGAGAACAGGATCTGAAACTGTTCGAATCCGGTGTCGCTTACTTCAAATAAAACCTATTATGACGTAATTAACAGGGATCTCTGCGGAAAAAGTGCCAGGCTTTCCGCAGCGGGTCTGCTCTGCGGGTTTTCCCGCAGAGCACTTTCATGCTTTTCCAGTAGACAGGAGATGTCTGTATCCTGTTCTTATCGTAAAGTTGCAGTTTTCAATATTCTATAAACAGCGGCAGAGCGGCTGCGGAGTCTTTGCCACTGTTTTCGATGCCGGCAATCCCGGCAGTATTAGTGATGTTTATTTTAAGTGATAAATTAAATCTGTTCTTAAGATGTATTATAGCCGGGGCGTTTTTTCTTCTGCCTGCGGCACTGTTTCTGTTCTGTACACAGAAAAAGCTGAAAAAATCAGGATATATCCGGTTTTTATATGTTTTTATGATTTTATCGGCTGCGGGGGCCGGAATTTTATTTCTGGTTGGAGTGATCAGTCTTTTTCTGCCGGTTCATATTTTTCTGAACCGATGGACCTTCTGGCTGGCAGGTTGGAAAGCAGCGTCAGGAAATAAGAACTTTCCCTTTGTATTTCCGGCGGGAGCAATCTGGGCTGCAGGTGTGATCCGGTGTGTTTTCGAATACCGGAAAAAGAAGAAAACACTGGATGCTTTATATCTGTTGAACCGGCCTGTAGCTGATGTGCAGGTACAGAACTGTTTTTTTTATGCAGCTGAAAAAACAGAGCTTAAAAGAATACCGCTTCTGTTTTCCAACGAAGCGGTAAAAATGCCTTTTGTGAAAGGAATTTTAAGCCCGGCGGTTATCATACCTGTGGGACTCATATCTTCTCATGAACAGATGCTGACATTTGCTCATGAATTGACGCATTGTAAACGCCATGATCTGCTGCTCCGCCGGTTTCAGAAAATGATGCTGGCTGTTTACTGGTTTGTGCCGATCCGCTTTTTCTGGATGGAGAGCTTTATTGAACTGCAGGAGACGTTGTGCGACATAGACGTATGCCGCAGTTATGGGGAACATTTCAGTGCCAGGACCTATTACATGACGATATTGACCATGTCGGAACAGAAGGCGGAATCCATGGGGAATCATAAAAATGAAAATGATGGATGGACAGTATCAGGATTACTTGGACATGCCGGTCAGCTGGAACAGCGGATCGGGAATATGCTGGGGTACCGCAGCGGAAACAGGAACAAAGGCCTGACAGCAGCGATGACTGCTGCAGGGAGCATGCTGTTTTTAATAAATATACTGGCAGGGATATGCTGGCCTGATATTCCGGCCAATCAGAACGGGGAGATTCAGAACATTGATCTTGATATTGAAGCAGTGGAAATCTGTGCGGATGCCGGTTTTGCGGGAGAGCGCTCAGAGCCTGATCCGTCAGTCTCCGGAAAAACAGGAGAAAATTCTGATACTACAGAAAAGGCAAAAGAAAAAGAACTGAAATGGGAGCAGGATATTGTTTACCATCTTGCTCCGGGGGAGACAATCGGCAGCGAGAATTTTCGGGGAAGAGAAGGGGATACTCTGATTCTTATGACTGTAGCTTCTGAAGGAGGATATGAAATTCGTCTGGTCAGTGGAGAAATTCCGGTTTTTACTTCAATTATGGATGACAGGGAATGTCTGAATCTGGAACTTCAGGACAGGGATTATCGTCTGCTGATCTGCAATCCCGGAGATTCGGATATCAGAATAGAACTTTACTGTGCCCGGTAGCGAAAAAGAAAAATCTTCAGGGCCTGCATCGCAGGCCCTGAAGGCGGATGTATATTTCTCATCTGTATTTATTACATGATGGGAGCGTCAAATGGAACTTATGAGACTACAGCACCTTGATAATTAAATA
>JBJELO010000188.1:0-9824 GCA_051879195.1 Lachnospiraceae bacterium | reverse complement strand
GTCCCCGGGGAAACAGGCTTTTCGATACCTCATAATCTCCCATGCTGATATCCCAAGGAACGCCCTCCTCCTTGTACCAGCCGCAGTCAATCACAAAGTACTGAAAGCCTTTCCCTTTCAGGCAGTCCGCGATTTTCACAATATTGTCATGGGACGGATTCCCCCAGGTGGTGCAATATTCATTGAAAATGATGGGCAGATCCCGCTCTGTTTCCGGAGCCTGCTCCAGTCCCTCCAGTGCTGCACGGGTCAGCCGTTCCGTGAACATGTCAAATGATTCCGTGTGTGCCGCCGTGACAATGGCTTCCGGTGTCTGAAAATAGGTTCCGGGCTCCACATGCTTCATCCAGTGGCCCAGTTCCCGGTCCGCCAGCCCTCCGCTGACTGCCAGACCGTCATCCTTGCGGTACAGCTCCATCTGCCAGGAAGCGTTATGGGCAATCTGTGCGCCCCAGAATACATGATTTTCCCGGTCCTCCACTGCCGCAAAGGGAAAATATTTGTTCACAGGCATGGAGCCGGCCTGTCCGTAGCGCTCGCAGCGGACCGCATGGTATCCCCAGGAAGGCTCCAGCTGCAGATCCTCCGCTGCAATGGCTTCATGACGTCCCTCCTGACTCCACACACTGCGGATCCGGTGAACATACAGACGGCCATGACCATCTCCTTCCAGATAGGGCGACAAACCGCCCAGCGAAAAGCTTTCCATCATTTCCAGCGTACACCGCCCTCTGCTGCGATTGTAAAACCGGCAGAAGATTCTGATATAGGGGGTCCCTTCTTTCCATAACACATGATGTGTAACCATATGCTGCCGCTTATCCTCCAGAAAGGTACAGATCTCAAGCACACCATTGTTCAGAGAGCTGTTCTGTTTTCTGAATTTAAGGCTGCGGACGGTCTCACTGTTGCGCATGGTATTGCCCATGGCATATGCTTCCCCGTAAATATCACCTGCCAGCTTCAGCTGAACCAGCGATTCCAGCTCCGCCCGCTTTTGTATTTCACCGGAAAGAGGAAGGTCGGCGGGAAACAGCAGCATCCCCACGCAGCCGCTTTCCCGGTTCAGCAGATAACAGAGTTTCATATCGCCCAACAGATATTCATTAATTGTAGCAATCTGATTTTCATTCGGATCCATATTTAATTCTCCTCCAGCATCCAGACTCTCATCTGATTTTCTCCCCGGTTTGCCCAGGCATAATAGGGGATGGCCGTAATAACAGTTTCTTCCTTCCGGGGGCGTTCCTCACTGTAGAGTTCTTCGCCTGTACACATACGATATCCCGGTATTTTCAGCAGCACATTGCCTTTCAGGACACCCTCTTCACACCGGCATGTTTCCGCATGCAATTCTCTGGGAATCCGGAGCGACTGAAGCTCTTCCCCGTTGTCTGCTCCTTCAAAGCAGTACACAAAGGGTCCCCGCATCAGCGCCACGCAGCCGGCATCATCCCGTACCTTTCCGTTGGCAAATAATTTTCTTACTGTCATAGCAAAAAAGATCTCCACCCGGTCACCGGCCTGCCATGCGCGTGTTACATAAAGATAGCCTTTTTTCATCTGTTTTTCGACACAAACCGGTTCACCGTTTACAGTGATTACGGTTCTTTCATCCCCTGTTTTCACATAGGAAGGAATATGGATGGCCAGCGTGAAGGGATTCTCCGTCTTCGGGAAAATCTCATAGGTCACCTTTCCCTCCCAGGGATAGTCCGTTTCCACCACAATCTCCGCTTTTGCCAGATCTGCCTTCTGCCCCATAAACAGATGAGAATAAATGGTGGTATCATTTTCGCTCCATGCATAGGAGCCCAGCGCCGTCACCATCCGCACCAGATTAGTCGGACAGCAGGCGCATTCATACCAGCCCGGACGTTCGGGAAGGTCGTGGCGGTAGCCGAATATTTTCCCGGAAATCCCGGGATTGACCTCCAGCGGATTGACATAGAAATACTGTTTCCCGTTCAGCTGGATTCCGCTGATGGTGCCGTTGTACAGCTCCCGCTCCATAATATCCGCAAACCGGCCGTCAGGCTCCGCTTCCAGCATCCGTTTAGCAAAAAATACCATGGCTATGGAAGCGCAGGTCTCCGCATAGGCCATATCGTTGGGCAGGTCGTAATCCGTGGAAAATGCTTCGCCTTCCACCGTGGAACCGATTCCCCCGGTAATATACATCTGCTGATTTACAATATTATCCCACAACGTAAGGCATGCATCGTACAGCCGTTTATCTCCGTCTTCACCGGCCAGATCTGCCATAGCAGTATACATATAAACCGCACGGACCGCATGTCCAACCGCTTTTTTCTGCTCGTAAATGGGAGCATGCACCTGCGCGTAGGTGGTATTCAGCGGCTCCAGGCTGTACTGGCCCCAGTGCTGCCAGCCCCGTTTCTTCTTTTCCTGATAGAAATAATCGGGATTTTTCCCGCGCTCCTCCAGGAAGAAACGGGCCATCTCCTTATATTCCTCTTTACCCGTAGCACGGTACAGCTTCATCAGGCCGATTTCCACCTCCTGATGCCCGGGGATTCCCCGTTCTTTTCCTTCCCCGAACCGGCTGATAATATGATCCGCCATACGCTGCACCACTCTGAGCAGCTTATCCTTGCCGGTGGTCTCATAGTAAGCCACTGCCGCTTCCATCATATGGCCCGCACAGTAAAGCTCATGGCACTCCTCCAGATTCTGCCAGCGGTGCTCCGGCTCTTTGATGATAAAATAGGTATCCAGATAACCATCCGGCTGCTGTGCTTTTTCAATGATATCGATAATGCCGTCAGCCCGTGCCTCCAGTGCCGGGTCCGGCTTCACCGCCAGCGAGCAGGCTACGCCTTCCAGCCACTTAGCCACATCACTGTCCTGGAAAACCATTCCGTAAAATTCGCCTTCACTTAATCCCGCTGCAATCCGAAAATTCTCAATAGCATGACTTTTCGGAACACCCTCTACCTCATCATTCAGTACCTTTTCCTGAAAAGGGATTACCACATCAATAATACGGTTCTGAATCTCCGACCAGAACCCGTCCCTGATTTTAACCTGACTGACACGAATTTCATTCGCTGTTTTACTCATTGTTCATTATCCTCCACAATTTACTGCTGATCATATCCCCATTATATCCTGTCCGGGATTTTAAGAAAAGTTTGTTATTTCTACTTTTATTTCCGGAAATTTACGTAAAACGACCGAAATAAAAACAGCAGGCGGTGAAATCAATCGTTCCACTGCCTGCTGCTGTCAGATCTGTCAGAATAATCTTTCCCTTAAAACCTCTATCCTGCAGCTGTGTCTCTTCTGCTCTTTAAAATAAGCGATTCCCACAGCAAGAATCCGACCGGTATACTGTACTTTATCTCCCAGCTTCCCCTGAAACTTAAGCGCATACCTGCGGTCTTTAATCTGCTGAACAGCTTCCTCAGCAGTATGATCAACTTTCAATTCAAGGATAATACAGTCATCATCCGCCTTATTCGGATAAAAAATGAAATCCACATAACCGGTCCCGGCCTTATCTCCCCGTTCTATTCGATAGCTGTCTCTTGCTGAAAGATATACCATATTCACAATCATGGTAAGCTCTGTCTCATTGCTGTAGTACAGAAGCGGACTTTCCGTATTATGAGCATATTCCATAATTCTGGTCACAGTCTCCGTATCACCTGCTTTTGTAGCCTGGAGCATCCTCCTTGATTCCGCCGCAAGACGATATACATATCCCAAAGAAGGTTCTTTCTGTATCATATCGGTAAATTTACCCATCAGTTCCTGATTGGGAATCGATACATATCCGTTCTCATAACTCAGAAATCCATAAACGACCATCGCTGAAAAGATCTCATCCCTTGTGATCAGATTCATCGAAGTGGCCGCATATTCCTGAACTTTTACAGGAACCGGAGTCCCTGACACCAGTACCGCAATATCGTCTCTTACCTGATTCACATCATGCTCCACATAGTAAAAAATCTCATCATACGGGCCCGAACTTGTCCAGTAACTCCCCAGCTGATTATCACTGAGCGCAGCTACAACAGAGCGCGGATTATACAGCCGTCTGCCGGACACGGTCTGGTATCCGTCATACCAGACCCTCAGCCCCTCCCGGCTTACAGCAGGCTGCTGTTTCACATCAAGATAACGTTGATAAAGCTCATCCACCTCTTCATCGGTAAAGCCAAAATATTCACTGTACTTCTCGCGTGTTGCCATTGTGTACTCATAAAACATATTCAGTTCCGAACCGCTTGAATATTTGGCAATCGGAAGAATACCGGTCATGTAAACCAGCTCCACATACGGCTGATCTTTCAGCAAAACACTTAAAAATTTCGTAAACGCCCGTTTATCCTCAGCAGTTACAAAATCCTGATGAAAAATAAAATCCCATTCATCCAGCACAAAGATAAATTTCTCACCACTGCCGAATTCAATTATTTTATTGAAAGCATCCCACAAAGAATCATACTCCCTGATGCGCACATCCGGGAATTTCCGCATCAGATCATCCAGAAGAAGTCCCTTGATCCGTGAAATGTATTCCTTATAAGAAACACAATCATCGGGCGCCTCATTGAACATAATATGGATTACATTATGCATATTCAGATGCTTCTCATACCAGCCATAAGAAGAAGCTCTCAAGCCCCGGAACACCCTGCTGCTGTCAACTCCTTTTCCGAAATAGGAAGAAATCATATTGGCCATTACCGTCTTCCCGAAACGTCTGGGCCTGGTAATACATACATACTTATATCCCTTCCCCCGGTCCGGACCGGCCCCCGGGAGAAAACTCTGAGCCTCAATCAATGGCACCAGTTCATTTAAAATATCTGTTTTATCCACAAAATAAGCAGACAAAGCCTCTTCCTGAAACAAAAGAAACGGCTTTTTACTGTTCAGATAGAATCCCATATCCGCACGCACCTCTCCGAAACAGATTATCATGACAATATTGTACCATCAGAAAAAGGAAATAGCAAACTGATGTTGTAACTGTTCAGAATTCAGCCTGAGAAAATATGGGTGATTAGGCAGAATGACTGTGGTACCCTGTACGGGGACGCGCTCTCGCTCTGTGACAAACGCAGCGGTACTAAGATTTTTCGGCGCTGACGCTTGAAAAATCAAGTGCCGGCGTTTGTCAACGGTCCCCTTTACAGGGTACCACAGTCATTCTGCCGCCATAGGTTATTTCATTCTCAGGCGACATGAAATTGTGAACAGTACATGGGACGGGGCGCATAATAATTGTTTATGAAATCATGTCGCAGAAGTCTGATCAGTTCCTTTTTATTTCATACACCGGGTAGTCATGGGATCGGGTGTATCCGAGTTTTTCTGCCAGTGCGACTGACCAGAGGTTCTGTGCGTCCCAGCTGGGATAGAGTCCTTTGTCCAGGCATTTCAGGATCAGTGCGGCTGCTGCTGCGGTGGCGAGTCCGCGGCGGCGGTGTGCTTTGCTGGTATCGATTTCGATCTCGATGCCTTCGCGAAAGCGGGAGTAGGAGGATGCGCCGGAGACGATTTCTCCGTTTTTTGTCACCGCCATGCCCATCCCCAGCTGCTCGTACATCTCAAAGGTTGGAAACAGGGCAACCAGATCGCGGCTCCAGTCCTGTTTTCTGCACTGTCTGTATAATTCTTTATCTATCTGATGCAGCTGATACGGTTCGGGCAGTTTTTTTACATATTCAAGCAGTTTTTCCCGGTCAAAGCAGGAAGGATCCTTTTTGATGGCATAACGCATCCTGCGAAAGGCACGTTCTCCCCAGTCTTCCTCTATGATTTCTGACCACGCCTCATTCTGCGGTACCATAATCAGAAAATCCCGGCCAAAATCATGCCCGGCCAGTTCCCGGTCCGGTTTGCCTGCCAGAAAACAGAAATCACCCAGAACCGCAGCTGCCGATTCCGGTAAACCTCCGCATTCTTCACTCACATAGATCTGCCCCATAATTCCCTGAAGACAGGATGTAATCAGGGTCTCATCCCATCCTGCAAACAGGGGCGCTGCCTTCTCACGTAAATCGTCATAAAATTTTACTGTAGGTGCTGACAACAGTTTCCTCCTTCCAGCCGATATTTCTGTAAAATTCGATGCCTTCTCTGTTTCCTTTCAGAACAAAAAGAGCGCATTTTGGAATCCCGTTCTTTTTCAGAGCATGTTCTGCCAGATGCAGCAGCTGTTTCCCAATACCCTGTCTGCGGTATTCAGGTGCCACTGCCAGATGATTGATCAATCCTCTGCGCCCATCATGCCCCGCAAGGATCGCCCCGATCATTTTTCCGTTTTCCAGAGCAATGTAGCTGCAACCCGGATTTCTCTGCAGATATGCTTCGATTCCCTCTTTCGTATCTTCGCCATTTTCATGCAGATACACCTCCGGTATCTGCTTCCAGAACAAAAGCGTTTGGCTGATGTGTTCTGCTCCCATTGGTATATATGTTATCATTCCGCACCTCCCACATGACTCCAGTCGGCAATACCGCCTGCACCTCCGGATATCTGAGATAGATTCCTGTTATATATTTCATCCCACTCTGCCAATTCTGACTCATCACTAATGTTAACATAAGAACCGTCCGCCTCTCCCAGACGAAAAGTCATGCTGTCGCCGCAGTAAGGATACAGAACATATTTTTTCCTGTCTGTTTCAAATACAATTCTGGTATATCCTTCGGCAAATGCAAAGCCGTAATCCCGCCATGCTTTTTCCCCGGAAAAAATTGCTGCCGCCGCTTTGGCATCCTCCTCATTGAGCACAATTTTCTGCACGGACTGTTCATCCCGTGACAGAACCTCAATATACACACGCTGAACATTTTTCAACGATATCTTCTGCGGTGCGATCCACCGAATCAATAATACTGCTGCGATGAACACAATAACCAATACGGCAGCCGGTAAAAGCCGCCGTCTTTTCTGATTTTTGATTTCATCCATATATCTCACCCTTTCTGAATTATTCCAGCGTCAGGATTCCCGGTTTACTACGGCATTTACAGCTCCCTCTTTACAGAAAAACGCAGATGGGGCATGTCAACGCCCCGGTAATGTTTCGTCCAGGTATCCTGAACCGTCATGCCGTTTCTGATGGCCACGTTCTGTGACGGGATATTTGTATCCCTGATGATGGAACACACCTCATCGGCATGGAGTGTTTCAAAGGCATACTGCCTGCATGCTTTTGCGGCCTCTGTGGCATATCCACTGTGCCAGCAGTCCCGCCTGAACAGATAGCCGATCTCCAGAACTTCTCTGTCTTTCCATGGCTGCATGGTCAGGCCGCACTGGCCGATCAGCTCATCATCCTCCCGGCGCACAGCCGCCCACAATCCAAAACCATACTGGTGGTAGCGGCCAATCTGGCGGTCAAGCCAATCCTGTGTCTCCTCATCTGAAAATGCACCATTATAAGCATACATGGTTTCCTCATCCTGCAGAATCCTGCTCAATGCCTCAAAATCACTCTGCGTCAGTTCACGCAGGTATAACCGTTCTGTCTTCAGTATCATATGCTGTTATCCCCATTTCATCAGACTGTTTTTTTGATAAAAAGCTCGTAACTGTCATATCATTTCTTAATAAATTTCGTATCGGAATCCGGGATTCCGCCTTCATCTGTAACATACCGTTCCACTTTCATATGCAGATCATATTTTTCACGCAGCTGCGCAATTTTTCCCATCATGGGCGATGCGTGGTGAACATCAAGCGCTTCCTGATCTCTCCACTGATCGATCAGAAGAACCGTCTCGGAATCGTGAACCGGCAGGAAATATTCGTACCGCTCGTTGCCATCTTCCTTACGGATCAGATCTGCAGCTCCGCTGCTCTCCATCTCCTCCATAAACCTGCGTGCACTTCCATCAATACCTGTATAATACAGATTCACTACAATACTCATAATACTTTACCTCCATTGTACAAACTCTAAACTCTGTTACTGCAAAATCCGGTTCAGACCTTCATTTCACCCTTTTGCTCTTCCTCACCTTCTCAATATCCTCCCTGTCAATCCACTCCTCAGTAAATCCACAGCTGCAGCAGATGTATCGATTCACATTCACCGCTGAGAAAACAGTCTTACCCACCATAATATTGTTCCCCGAACCATAAGCCCCTGCATATCCATCCACCTTAATAATATCACCGCACCCGCACTTCGGACACACCCTGGAATTCTTCATCACAACCACCCCCTTTCCATTCACTGCTTCATTATAAGATTATATTTCGAATCATAATACAGTCCCAGGTCCCCGCAGATTCTCCTGTTGATGCTTTCCAGTGCCTCATGGTATTCCCTGTACCTGGGTGACAGTGCAATCATATTGGGGATAAAAATATCATTATAACCCTTATCCTGCAACTGCTTCATGAATCGGCGCTGTGAAATAGACGCAGGGTGATACCGGTACAGCAGGGAATTTTTCAGACACACATTTTTCCTGATCTGCTGCTTCAGCTTTTCATACTCCTCATCGGTTGGATTCAGATACTGCCTGATCTGCGCATCGATCCGTTCCGTCATGGCTTTCATGGACGGCTCCGGTGTCAGATGCTGTATCAGCCATCCGCTGAAACGCATAAACAGCGGCACCCGGATGGTGGTATTATCCCAGAATTCGATAATATTCCTGTAAGCCTCTTTCTGTTCGGGCGTTGTAATCCGGATCTGCAGATAGGGCAGAAAATGATTCATAAAATACTGCCCGTAAAATCCCGGTATCATCTCTTTCAATGCTTCCGCAATATTCCTGAATTCCATGGCATCTGCCGCAGCCTGTGCATCATGATCATCAATAAAACGTCGCAGAGCCCGCAGTTCCTGTTCCTGCGCATCGATTTCCGCAGCTTTTGCTTCGTAAATCTCTTCCAGAAACCCATCATCACTGCCCGCCAGCAGACGCCTGATATCATGAATACTGATCCCCAGCTTCCTGTAAACCGCAATATTCTGCAAAATCGCAACATTTTCCTCCGTATAATTGCGGTATCCATTCGCATCCTTACCAACAGAAAGAAGCCCCTGCTCTTCATAATACTTCACTGCACGCTTACTCAGTTCCACCCGACGACACACTTCATTTAACTGCATACAATAACCTCCGTTCCGACGTCAGATTTATCTGACGCTTTCATCAGATTATAACGGTATACGCAGCGTACAGGTCAAGTCATCCCGACAAATTTATAAAAATCCGTTAATTGAACAGCTGTCCCTCACAGTTCCCTCACCGCCACAATCTCATCCCCGTCCATCTCGCCGTTTTCTTCAAATCCGAAACGATGGTACAATGCTGCTGCCGCTTTATTCCCCGGCTCGTAGGAAAGCCAGCAGTACCGGGCTTTTCCGCATGGAAATGTCGTGATGTAATCCATGACGGCTTCCATTGCTTTTCTGCCCAGTCCTCTTCCCTGATATTTCTCATCGATCATAAAACGCCAGATGCAGTAATTATCAGCGACGATTTCCGGTTCGTCATCATCCCCGATGGTGCCGTAACCGATCATGACAAATCCTACCGGCTCCCCATCCTCATACAGCCCAAAGGGCAGAGCCACATAACCGGAAGCCTGTGTTGCATACGCCTCAATCATGCTGTAATGATTGGGCGCCACAAAATCTTCCTGTGCTTCATTTACTTTCAGTTTTACGATTTTCCAGACATTCGTCAGGTCAATTTTTACCAGTTCCATATCTGTCCCCCATTCTTCACCGAATTAAGCTTTCTTTACCGCATTTTTTCCCGGCTGCAGCCGGTTCAGCATGATATATACAAAAATCAGCACCAGAACGGATACCGTC
>JBJELO010000187.1:0-2198 GCA_051879195.1 Lachnospiraceae bacterium | reverse complement strand
CCCGAAGAAACCGGCCTGCCCGCAGCTAACGTACTGATCTACGCACTGGAAGGCGGCGCAACCGTAGTTGTACGTCCCTCCGGTACAGAGCCCAAGATCAAGACCTACTTCACAACACTGGGTAAGGATCTTGCAGAAGCTCAGGAACAGAAGGATACCCTTGCAGCTGCATTAAAGCCGATCTTCTCATAAACAGGTCATAAAACAGATTTTTATAAAGATTCATACAATAGATTTTTATAAAATTTCATAAATGAAAACCCCGAAAAAGCAGTTTCAATCGCGATGTTTCTGCTGATTCGGGGTTTTTCTGCAATCGTCCGGAACTGAGCAGGAATCCGGATTCGGGCAGGGTACTCCATATTTTTCAGACTGATCCGGTAGAGCCGCCTTTCACGGGCGAAATGCCATCCGATACAGATGTTCCAGAAATTCCCTGCGCTTTTCCTCCTGCGCAATCAGATTTTTTAACTTGACCACATTTTTATCCGGCATCCAGGCTTTATTGGACTGGACGTAAAAGTTCAGCTGTTTCCAGTATTTTTCAGGGAATAAAAAAAGGCAATACAAAAGCTGCATATTCTCCCGGGACACAGGACAGCAACGCCTGTACTGGTTCATCAGATCACCGGCCAGCTGCCGGTTCCATCCCTGCTTTTCCATGCATTTCCGAAGAAACAGATAAAAATCTGAGATCTGGTTTCCCAGATGAAAACGGCTGCTCTGGCAGATCCAGTTTTCCTGTTTCCCGTATATCAGATTATGATAATGAAAATCCCCATGGCAGATCTGCAGTTCCTCTGTTTTTCTGATTCCGGACAGCAATTCCAGCGCCTCCTGCGCCTGCGCTGCATAATAGGGTGTCTCTTTCATGATCATCTGTTCAAATGCATTTTTATTGCGTCTTCGGCGAACGAAGCCCTGCACCCTTGAAATCTCTTTTTTTCTCCGGTTCCACAGTTCTTCGTATGGTTCCCGGACAGCGAGAACCGCCTGATCCGGTGCGGATTTCATTTCCGTTCCCTGCTTTTCTTCCGGCAGTTGTGGTTTTGGCAGCGGGTTCGGATCCTCCGTTTTTTTTGCCTTCTCAAGCTCCGGTTTTACCGCCCGCAGAATCTGATGAAGACAGGCCGCAGCCCTGGCTCCGTTGAAAAGATCTTCTGTATTCCGGACTTCGCACTCACGCCCTTCGGTCCACTGTTTCAGCACAAACTTCCGGCCATACCCGTCTTCTGTCAGAAGCATCCCCTCCTGATTGCGCACAAAACGGTCCATCCGCAGATTATCGCTGCCTCCCGCGCAGTTCCAGATATGAGACAGTCCCATTTCTTCTGTTTTTCTGCAGATTTTATCTTCAAGATTAAGACGTTCCTCCTTTGAGCTGCTCTCTTTCCACAGAAACAGACCTTCCTGTGCGATGCAGAGCCATCCCCCCCGGACTTTTCTTATATTCTTCACTGTCAGATCATATTTTTCCAGCATGGCAGTATCCCGGTCATACATAACAATCCCTCCTCCAATCATATGCGAACCTAAAAAACGCTGCTGTTCAGAACCATTCGCAAAAACACGCATGTTTCTCCGGTACGGCGATTCTTCACAGACCACACCCTGTACATCATATGAAAAAGAAGAGGGATTCATGATGAAAAATAAGACTTGACTTTACGTCTGTTATGTGTTTTTCTACCGTCTCAGCATAACCCACATGGCCGGGCGCACACCGATTTCATGATCGACAATATTCAATCCGATATCGTAAATCGTTCCGTCCAGATAGACAGTGACAGCTGCCAGGTCACAATGTCCCGTGGTTCTGGTCCACCACCATTCTCCAAGAGCGCGGTCCGACTGCTCCGGCAGATATTCCAGCAGCTCTTTATGGCTGAAGACGAATATTTTATCTCTCGTCTCCGGCCCGCTGGGAGTAGACCAGCTCATATTTGCTTCATTCGGTGTTTTGGTGAATACAATGGACATCCGCTCCGCAGGTGTGAATGCTTCATTCATAAATTCATGATTCAGCCATTTCCGCAGTGAGCACTTGCTCCAGAACATGTTGGTGCGTGTCTCATGAAATGCATGCCCGGTTACCACATTTTCAGCAAACAGAAGATGATTTTTTCCTTTTGCCTGCAGTACTTTCCAGCGGATCGGCATACCGTTCCAGGAACCGAATTCCACTGTTTTTCCCTCCT
>JBJELO010000186.1:0-9847 GCA_051879195.1 Lachnospiraceae bacterium | reverse complement strand
GCGCGCGAGACGGGAGGGTCTGACCCAGGACTCACTTCAGTGAGTCCGAGGTCATTCGAACATGGCTTTTCAGTTTCCCGTCTTCCATAAGCTGAAATGCCATGTTCGAAGACCGCGGACTCAACAAAAAAGAAGATGGTTACAACGTAACCATCTTCTTTTTTGTTAAGCGCGAGACGGGATTCGAACCCGCGACCCTCGCCTTGGCAAGGCGATACTCCACCACTGAGCCACTCGCGCATCTCCTGTGAACTTATCAGCTGTTCTCTCGAACGAATAATACTATACTACAGATTCCGGAATCTGTCAACAACTTTTTTCAGCCTGTCGTTTTAATAAAAATTCCTGTACCGGACACCCGAATTCTTAAGAACATATGCAACCCCGTCCATTCTTTTTCCGTCTTCAATAATATACAGGCTTTCCAGTCTTTGTAACATAACATACATAATTTTATCCATGGAGGTTTGATATGAAAAATTTATTAAAACGTATTTTCAGTCTCTCTCTTTGTGTCTGTCTTCTTCTGAGTCAGACCGGCTGCCATCCCGATAATTCCGGTATGCCGACCAACGGGACAGACAGCGGCAACAACATTCAAAATGAGTCTTCTTCTCCGTCATCTGACAAATCTGTTAATAATGACAACAGCAGGGCCGCAAAGCAGACCATTGATCTGATGTCCGGATACTCCTCTCAGCGGACTGATAAAGAAACTGCCGATGTCAGTGAAGATTTCCAGCGGTTGTGCGCTGATTTTTCTCTGCGCCTGTTCCGGCAGAGTGCTGCAGATGGCAAAAAGGACAACATGATGATTTCACCCCTTTCCATTATGACAGCACTTTCCATGACTGCCAACGGTGCGGCTGGCGAGACTCAGAAACAGATGCTCGATCTCCTTTGTGGAGATTCTGCTGCGTCTTTTACCATGGAAGATTTTAACCGGAATATGAGCTCTCTGCTGAACCGGCTCCCTTCTGATCCGGATTCGCGGCTGCTGCAGGCCAATTCCATCTGGTTTCTGGATGATCAGAATGAATTTCAGGTCAGGCCCGATTTCCTGCAGACCAATGCAGACTACTATCTGGCTGAGATTTATCAGGCTCCTTTTGACAATAAAACATTATCCGATATCAACAACTGGGTTGCCGATCATACAGAGCAGATGATTCCTTCCATTCTGGATGAGATTCCCGATAACGCAATAATGTATCTGATCAATGCATTGGCATTTGATGCTGCATGGGCATCTCCTTATTTCGAAAATGACATCCGGGATGGCGAGTTCACCAATGAAAATGGCACCACCTCTCAGGTATCCATGATGTATTCGGAAGAAAATCTGTATCTGCAGCTGGAGCATGCGTCCGGCTTTATAAAACCTTACAAACAGGGATACTCTTTTGCTGCCCTGCTGCCGGATGAAGGTCTCTCTCTGGATGATTTCCTGACCGGTCTGACAGGTGACAGCCTCCATCAGGCGCTGTCCAATCCGTCTGAAGAAACGGTGGAAACCTGCCTCCCCCGTTTTTCCGTCAAATATGATACGGAATTATCAGAAACACTGATACATATGGGAATGGAACTTCCATTTGACAGCAAAAAAGCAGATTTCAGCGGTCTTGGAACCTGCCCCGATTCGGCCGGAATTTTCATTTCCAGAGTCATCCACAAAACCACCATATCGATAGACGGAAACGGTACCCGGGCCGGTGCTGCCACAGCTGTTGAAATAGCCAAAGAGTCCTGTATGATAAACACCCGCAGTGTCCGGCTGACCCGTCCTTTCCTCTATCTGATCATTGATCAGAAGACAAATACGCCTGTTTTTATGGGAATTGTCACCAATCTGCCCTCTGTCAGCAGATAAAGATTGCAGTTAATACGATTTCATGACTGCTTTCCGGTTGCTTTTCGGGTAATTCTGGAATATCATTAATAAAAAAAACAGAACAGTTCAGCAGATGCCGAACTGTCAGGAGAATGAAAAATTGTCAGGAAATAAATTGGATGATAAAGATATTATTGAACTTTACTGGTCCCGCGACCCCGCTGCCATAACAGTTTCGGCAGAGCAGTACGGCAAGTACTGTCACCGGATTGCCTGGAATATTCTTCGCAACCCGGAAGATTGTGAAGAATGCATCAACGAAACCTGGTTCCGGGCATGGAATTCCATGCCCGATGCCAGGCCTGATTACCTTGCGGCTTTTTTCGGTGCCATCACCCGAAGGCTGTCCCTCGACTATTACCGGAAAAACCGCGCTTTAAAACGAGGAGGTGGCGAAATGCCTCTGATTTACGATGAACTGCAGGACTGCAGAAACAAAATGGAAGATTCATCCCTGACATCCCACGCTGCCGGCGCTGTCCAGTCGGAACTGTCTCATAATAATGTGGAGCACCATCTGGATGTCATGGTTCTCACTGAAGCAATTAATAAATTTCTTTCCCGTCTGGATTCCACCAGCAGGATTCTGTTTGTCAGACGGTACTGGTATGCCGATTCCGTCCGTGATCTGGCCGGCAGCCTGCATCTCAGCGAAAGCCGGGTTAAATCCAATCTGTTCCGCACAAGAAAGAAATTGAAAAAACATCTGGAAAGTGAGGGAATCATTCTATGACAATGGATAATGCCCACAAAAAGAACTGCAGAAACATCAACAGCGTAGCCCAAAACAACGCAGACAATTTCGATGAAGAAACAGACATTTTAATAAATGCCATCGGTGAGATTGATTTCCGTTACATAGAGGAAGCCCGTCTGGCGGTTTCTCCTGATTCTTCCCGTAAAATTTCAGCCGCAGGGTGGAGAAAACGGCTGATTCATTCTCCGGCAGCAGTGCTGGCCGCATCAGCCTGTCTGACACTTCTGGTACTGGCAGGAGCTTCCCGGGCCGGAATTCTGCAGAACGTTCTTATACCTTTATCGAAAAACAGCAGTTTTTCCGGCGAAGATTCCTCAGCAAACAACATGGCGGATGCTGCTGAATATGTCAGCGAAGAAATCAACGAAGTCCAAAAAACAGACTCCGATGCAGATGCAGCCGGCAATGCAGCAGCAGAAGCAGCAGAAAACACCACCGATTATGCCAATGAAAAAACTGCAAATGAGGAAAAAACTGCAGATGATGTGCAGGAAAAAAACACAGAGGAAAAATCTCTTGCTGAATCGGCAGATACGCAGATCCTTACCGTTCCTCCGGCCTTAAACCTGTACATATGCGGGTCCTCTGTTTCTCTCGAAACTGCCGGAACCGAAGATACCTCCTGTTTTTCGGCTCTTCAAAACGAATATCACTGGACTTTCCAGACAGGAGAGAAGCAGGAAGCGACTGCCTCCACCTCCATAAGCGATGCCTCCTGCCGCATCTGGAACGTTCCCAACCTGCCGGTTCTTTCGCTGAAGACAGGAAGTTCCATTGATCCGCAGTTTGATGATGCACCGCCTGATTCTCTTTCCGTGCGGTGTCTTGCAGCATCCGATCTGCAGACCGGGGATCCCGAACAGCACTGTGTCGATATCTCCATCCAGGAAGACGGAACTTTTACACTTCCGGAAAAAGACCGCTCTTACATTGTGGAAATTACCGCAGTATGGGATAATGACCTTTATTCCGGCAGCTGCACATACGGATTCCGTGCAGATTATACTGAATAAACCGTCAGGTTATGAAAAACGGACATCTGCAATAAAGCAAACAACCGAAGAACATCTGAAAACGACCGCCATTCTGTCTTTCGATAGAACCGGCGGTCGTTTTATAATTATACAGTAATCGGTAATTAAGAATTATTCGTCTTTCTGATTGTTATAATATACTGATTTCGTCTGTCCCGGCGCCGGTCAGCGGCCTCTGCTGTCTTTTCATCCCTTTTGATTTCCACCGGATACCACTGCTCATCTGCTGCCTCGAGCAGATGGCAGATCACAATTCCCGCGTCGATCAGCTGCCCGTTTCCCATAAATCGTTTCAGAACAGGATTCTGATGAAGATACAGATCAATACGATCCGAACAGACAACAAATCTCCAGGGCTGGCAGTTAAATGCGGAGGGTGCAAGCCGGGCCGCTTTCAGCATGGACCGGATCTCTTCATCGGCATTTTCCTTAAAATGACACAATTTGCTCAGCGGACGGCGATTTGTACGCTCTGTTCTGCGGACCAGAGATTTCTCCGCATATCCGAAAGCAATGATGATTGCCTGCTGCATGCCTTCGGGAATCTCCGATGAACTCAGCCTGCAGCCCCCCTGATAGCAGGTTCCCAATCCCTTGGTAGTCATGTACAGAACAAGCCTTTCTGCATAACAGCCTGCCTCGATCATGGAAAAAGCAGTTTTTTTCGTAAATACAACCATGTAATACGGTGCACTTACCGGAAACGCTCCACGGATGCTGCGATGTGCCTCCCTGGCATTATAGATTCTGATCGAACATCCGGAATCTTCCTGCAGCAGGCTAAGCTTCTCCGCGCAGTTTTTAATCTGTTTCAGCAGAACGGGAGGAACTGCTCTCCTGCTGTAACGGCGAACCGATTTTCTGATATAGATTGCCTCATACCAATTCATTATTCTCCCCCTCAAATCAGCTGTTGATCAGCATTTCCAGTTCATCGATCAACCCCGAAAATACCTTCATTGCTTCGCGTACAGGTTCCCTGCCCGTCATATCCACCCCTGCCATTTTCAGCAGTTCAATCGGATCCTGAGAATTGCCGCCTTTCAGGAATTTCATATAATCAGCCACACCTTCTTCACCCAGCTTCAGAATCCGGCTGCTGAGGGCAATGGCCGCTGTAAATCCGGTGGCATACTGATATACATAAAAGGGCGTATAAAAATGGGGAATTCTTGCCCATTCCATATCAATAAAAGAATCCACATGCATATCGGGTCCGAAATATTCTTCATTCAACTGATGGTAAATGCCGCACAGCTTGTCGGCCGTCAGAGTTTCCCCGTTCCATACCATCTCATGGGCCTTCTTTTCAAATTCCGCGAACATGGTCTGGCGGAAAATCGTACTTTTAAAGCTGTCCAGATAATTGTTGATAATATATGCCTTCTCCTCCCCGGACTGCGCATGCTCCAGCAGGTAATGATTCAGCAGCGCCTCATTGCAGGTAGAAGCCACCTCAGCTACGAATATCTTATAGGAAGCGCAGCTGTAAGGCTGATTGTGATTGGAAAACCAGGAGTGCAGCGCATGCCCCATTTCGTGGGCCAGAGTCGACACATGGTCGAGGCTTCCGTTGTAATTCAGCAGTACATAAGGATGGACACTGTAGGAACTGGTGCTGTACGCTCCGGAACGTTTTCCTTCATTCTCATAAATGTCAATCCAGCGGTTGTCGAAGCCTTCCCGCAGGACGCTCCGGTACTCTTCACCCATGGGCTCCAGTGCTTTATATACAATATCTTTTGCCTCTTCAAATGAATATTTTTTATCAGGAGCATTTACCACAGGAACGTATACGTCATAGAGAGCCAGTTCCTCCACACCCAGCATCTTTTTCCGCAGGGCTACATAGCGATACATCTGCGGCAGAGCCTCCCTGATGGATTCCACCAGATTGTCATAAACTTCCACGGGAATTCCGTTGGAAAACAAAGCGTACTGCACAGGAGAATCATAACCTCTCGTCCGTGCGTAAAAGCTGTGTTCTTTCAGCTTGGCCTGCAGCATGGCCGCCAGTGTATTGCGGTAATTGCCGTAAGCCGTGTAAACAGACTCATAGGCAGATCTGCGGAGTACGCGGTCAGGGCTTTCCAGAACATGGACGAATGTCCCGTGTGTAACGCCATGACTTTCTCCCCGGCTGTCCACAGCATCAGCAAACCGGATATCGGCATTATTGAACATCTTGTAAATATCCCCGGCAGCCCCGGTTACGGAACCGGCACGGGCAAGAAGCTTCTCCTCCACGTCGCTCCGCATGTATTTCTCTTTCCGCAGAATCAGTTCAAATACTCTTTCGTAAGACTTCAGCTCCGGCTTTTCTTCCATCATCCCACGGATTCTGTCCCATCCCATGGCCGTAATCTCCACCGCAATAAAAGATGATTCCGAAGCCATTGACGTATACAGGTCAAATGCCCTTCCATAGAATTCCTGATAAATTCCTTCTGTCGTATCCTGATCCTGTTTCTGATGGGCATAGCAGTACACCCGTTCCAGAAACTCGCACAGTTCGTCATCAAACCGCAGACATTCATACAGGACATCTGCAGAATCTGCCAGATGACCACAGTATTTCTGATATTCAGGAATCTGTTTTTCCAGTTTTTCATATGCTTCCTTCCACAATTCATCAGAAGCAAAATAATCCTCCAGCTTCCATGTATCCTCTATCCTGATCTCACTTCGTTTCAATAACCTGTCCGCCATAATTTTATTCTCCCTTTTTAATGCAGACTGCTTTTCAGCACAGACTGCCTTACTGTTTTTATTAACTATCCTCATAACACAGGATGTTTTCACAAACCGAACTATTCTTGATTTTACCCCCGCCATGATACCGTGTCAAGAGATGAAGCAGTATCTTTTTCAGACAACTGAAACGATTTGTCACACCTCTATTACACAAAGACGTCATCTGAAAGGAAAGGTTGCGGACCGCCGCGAATTTTGATATAGTTATGACAGATACTACGCTGTAAAAAGCAGCATCAGATGATGTTTTAAAGCAGCATCAGATGATGTTTTAAAGCAGCATCGTGATGTCTTAAAACAGCAGCTGTGCAGAACAGTTACAAATTTATATGAGAGAAGGATTATTTCATGGTTATCAAAAAAGTCAACAAACTCAACAAAAAGCAGATTAAAAATGTTATGGAGCTGATTTCCCAGTGCCGTGCCGAGGAACCAACCACCATCACTCCCACACTGACCAACGAAGGCAACTTCGACCCCGATCTTCCCTGCATGTTTTTATGTGAGGAAAACGGTTATCTGATCAGCTTTGTGTCCATTTTCATGCCCACTCCCTATTACGGCGAGGTGGTCGGCTTCACTTTCCCGGCTGCCAGACAGCGTGGATATTTCATGAAAACATGGCTGGAAGCATTGAATACACTGGGACCGCACATTGAAGATATGGAAATCATGTTCCTCACCGACGGTAAGAGTCCCTCCGCGCTGAAGACGCTGGAAGCTCTGAAGATGCACTGCGAATACTCCGAATATGTGATGGAAAAGGATATCGAATACAACGATAAAAATCTGACTCTGACAGTAAAATCTCTGGATCCCAATGACCCGGGCGATGCCAACGCCATCTTCATGCTGCACACCAACATTTTTGCAGACGGCAAATCAGAAACACTCACGTTCCTGGAATCCACGAAGCAGCAGTTTACCCAGAACTTCCTGGCTGTCAGAAAAAGTGATGACAAACCGGTAGGTCTGTTCCACATCGCACTGGACGGAGACCGCGTCTTCCTTTTCGGTGTAGGCGTTCTTCCCCATTATCAGGGAAGAGGCTACGGCAAGCAGATCGTGCAGCTGGCCATGAACCAGTGCGGCGACACCTTCAAATCCATGGGCGTGCAGGTTTCCAGCCTCAACGAAGAAGCCATGGGACTGTACAGATCCTGCGGATTTAAGGAAGTCAACAGACTGGATTATTATTATGATGAAATTTAATGCATAGAAGATCTGAAATCAAAGGATTATCACAGGCCAAAAGCAGGGCGGCTGAATATGCAAGCCTGATAAGATATGCAATCCTGATGTGAAAACATTGTAAGGTGAGAGAGAAACGGTATAGCTTACACGGCTATGCCGTTTTTTATTTATGAGAGAATGTGTATCGTGTTCACAGTGCTTTTCTTTCCGATCGTCGGATATGCTCTCTTATTTCTGTTTCATGTTCGACACAATAGGCATAACTATTTCGCATGAACTCCTCAATATTCTGACTGCTATACATAACATCCAGTGTATCCAGAATCAGCCTTCCATCTACTACCATATCAAAGAAATATGGGTAGATGCAGCCACCCTGTTCTCTTGGAAAGTAGGGATTGATGGAACTGAGTCGTTTATCTTTCATCACGGACTCAACCACCATTTCACTCAGTATCCATTTCAGTGACGGCCGCTCATATTCGTCATAACTATCCCGAAACAACCGATTCCAGACATAGAACCAAACAAAATGTATAATCTCATGGATAGCCTCACCAATGGCACCTCTTTCGCTGTTCAAATAGAAAGTGTCATAGCATTGTTCTTTCAGGAAACGGGGCTCGATGGGATTCATGCTTACATTGCATCGTATATCATAAAACAGGCTGGCGCAGTCAATGCCAAAAGCATCCGACAGAGCTGCAGTAATCTGCGCTTTGCATACTTCCCAATGTCGGGAATATGATACTGCTTTTTCATTGATAGTATCTTCCAATTCAACATAAACATTCCGCATGGTATGCTCAATGTATTCTTTCCTTTTGGGAAAAGGCAGACTTGCCGCATAGGCTCTATCAAGCTGAGGATAGAAATGGTATAAAGGTTCCGACCAGAAGATTGATTCATCTTCGGTTTGAAATGCCATAATTTGCTGAATCATGTAGTCCGCACCAGGATTCGTAAAGGTTACTTCCATCTTCTGTACCTCCATCTCATCACCCGAAAAAATGATCTACGAAATAATTCTCTCTCAAAAAGTCACCGAAGCATTGATACAATTCGGTGGCTTTTTGAAGTTAATGATTTTTAAATCTTCATAACTTTGAATACCCGGAAATTGTGTCAATGCTCTTTCGAGCTCCACTTCATTTTCACGAGGTAAGTAAATGAAAGAAATGACATTAGATGATTGTGTCAATGCTCTTTCGAGCTCCACTTCATTTTCACGAGGTAAGTAAATGAAAGAAATGACATTAGATGATTGTGTCAATGCTCTTTCGAGCTCCACTTCATTTTCACCAAAAAGTAATTGAAGAAGTGATGGATAAATATAAATGTGTCAATGCTCTTTCGAGCTTCATTTCATTTTCACTATCCAACGGATTGTATCATGCAACAAAAACAGAAGAGTGTCAATGCTCTTTCGAGCTTCATTTCATTTTCACAATATAAAAAGTATATAGAATAGAAAGGAAATGATTGTGTCAATGCTCTTTCGAGCTTCATTTCATTTTCACCATAATCTTCAAGTCTGACAACTTAGAAGAATGCCTTGTGTCAATGCTCTTTCGAGCTTCATTTCATTTTCACCGTAACAACGAGAAACGGTGAAGAATACATGGTATGTGTCAATGCTCTTTCGAGCTTCATTTCATTTTCACTACCGCAGACGGAATTTTTAAAATCAGATGATCTGATGTGTCAATGCTCTTTCGAGCTTCATTTCATTTTCACACCGAATAGGTTTCCATATCTACTCTGCACACAGTATTGTGTCAATGCTCTTTCGAGCTTCATTTCATTTTCACAAATGGCTAAAGAAATCCTTGAGGTACGAGATAATTGTGTCAATGCTCTTTCGAGCTTCATTTCATTTTCACCCCGGAGCTCAGTAACCCTTGATTTATAAGGCTTTCCGAGGCCTGTTTTGCAGGTATTTATCAGAATATTCTGATAAATACCCTTTTTCAGGGTGTTTTTATGTCTTGGCAATTTTTTTCATGCATTTCAAGTAAATTTTGCCGTTTTTCATTTTTATCTTGAAATCAATCTGACTCTCTTTTAACATTATAAGTTTTTCACGCTATAGCGTCAAGCAGAGTTTTTTCTGTGCGGGTGTTCTCTCGCCTCGCCATGCCATGCACATTCGCGGCCCTTCGGGCCGCTCATGTCGGGCTGCGCCCTATACAAGTCTGAAAAAACAGCCAGATGGAA
>JBJELO010000185.1:0-2206 GCA_051879195.1 Lachnospiraceae bacterium | reverse complement strand
GTTTTCGGGGCAGGATGGTGAGACTTCGACGGAGGTGAGTTCTCTGGCGGAGCGGGTTCTTTCGGTTTTGCATATTGACTGGCTGATTACGCCGGGGATGGTGCATGGGATCAGTGTCAGTGTTCGTAAGTGGGCACATATTTATGTTTACATGGCTCTGGGGGTTACCAGTTCCATGTGGCTGGGGACGTGGCCGTTTGAATTCTGGAAACGGGGCGGGATTGCCGCACTGATCTGCTGTGTGTACTCGGCAACCGATGAATTTCATCAGACCTTCGTGCCGGGCAGATGCGGAACCTGGAAAGATATGCTGTATGACGGTTCCGGCTGGGCTGCAGGAATCCTGCTGGTTCTTACATCGGCAGCTGTTTTTCGTCGAATCAGAAAGTCAGGCAGGACTCATACTGATTAACCCGGGCTATGGGGATTCTGTCTGCTCAGGACATGATGGAGAGATATCCGGCGCCTGTCAGCGGCTGGTTGAATGTTTCAAAGGAAGAGCAGATTTTGTCTGCAAGACAGACAATCCAGCCTTCCGTGGAAGACGGCGGAACGGGAGTCAGAGGAAACATGTGGCGGAGAATGATGAAACTCTCCGTATCGTTGAGTGCAAAATCTTCCCGGGCATTTTTCAGGGCTCTTGCCGGATGATGAAATCCGTGGAGATGGTGGCCGGCATCCTTTTCGTGCCAGTCATAGAGAAAGTAATCGTGAAGCAGAGCACCGCGGATCATGGAAAGCCAGTCAACCTTCAGATTCAGTTGTTCTGCCAGAAGGCAGCTTACATAAGCAACGGAAATGCTGTGCTGATATACGCTGGTGGTACCGTGCTGTATGTACTGTCTGCTTTCACGAAAACGCGATGTATCATTGATAGTACGTATCTGTGCAAGAAATAATGCTTCATGTTCCCGGGATAAACGATAATTAATCTGCATAATGCCCCCTTTAAGCAACAAATGGAAATCCTGAATATATAATCGCTGCAGAAGCAGTGCGGTAATCCGGTTTTACCGGACAGTTACAGATATTATATGCAATATTGAATTCGGATGCAAGGACTTTTGCTCCGGCTGAAATCCTGCGGTTACTGCTCAGAGCCGGGCAGAGATACCGGATCTGAGCAGTTATTGTTCATCATGTGCTTTTTTTCAGAAACTACTTGCGGAATGAGAGCAGGATGGTTATACTTTCAGATGGTGTGCTGCCGGTAAAAATGCAGCAGTTCAGGCATGGCAAATAAGAAATATACGGGTAATATTACGAAAAATATGAAACAGGGCGAGGATATACATATGAAGTTTTATTTTGCTCCGATGGAAGGCGTGACAGCGTACATTTACCGTAATGTACATCATGCTTTTTTTCCGGGAACGGATAAATATTTTACTCCCTTTGTGGTGGCGAATCGGACGTACAAATTCAAAACAAGGGAAAAGAAAGACGTGGCGCCGGAAAATAATCAGGGGTTGTACATTGTTCCCCAGATTATGTCCAATAAGGCAGAGGAGTTTCTCTGGGCAGCAGGGGAATTGAAAAAGCTGGGGTATGAGGAAATCAATCTGAATCTGGGCTGTCCCGCAGCGACAGTGGTCAGCAAGAAAAAAGGATCGGGTTTTCTTGCATATCCCGATGAACTGGATGCATTTCTGGAGGCGGTTTTTACAGGCCTGGAAGGACAGGGAATGCGTGTTTCCGTTAAAACACGGCTGGGAAAAGAACGGGTGGAGGAGGCGGACCGCCTCATGGAAATCTATAACAGATATCCGCTCCATGAACTGATCATCCATCCCAGGGTTCAGAAGGATTTCTACAAAAATGAGCCGCATATGGATGCATTTGCAAAAGCAGTTCAGGACAGCAGACATCCTGTGTGCTACAACGGCAATTTGTTTTCACGGGAGGATTATGAATGGTTTACCGGACATTTTCCGGAAATACAGGCGGTTATGCTGGGACGGGGACTCATTGCCGATCCCGCGCTGGTAAGGGAGCTTCAGGGCGGAACATGCCTTGAGAGGGAAGAACTGAACAGATTTCACAGCGCTGTTTTTGCAGCTTATCGGAATACCGATCTGGGTGAAGCAAACACGCTTTTTAAAATGAAAGAACTATGGGCCTACATGGGACAGCTTTTTGGTGAAGAAGAACGCATGGTCCGGAAAATACGCAAAGCCGGAAATGAAACAGATTATCTGAATGCCGT
>JBJELO010000184.1:0-9887 GCA_051879195.1 Lachnospiraceae bacterium | reverse complement strand
TTACCCGCGAGATGAACAAACTGCTGCGCAGGACCATCAGCTACCATGATTACAGAGAAGATTTTTACCATGCGTTTCTTGCAGGTATTTTTACCGGCGCCGGATATATGGTCGAATCCAATAAAGAACATGGAGAAGGACGAAGCGATATTGTCGTAAGTGATCCTGTGAACGGGCAGGCGGCTGTTTTTGAAGCAAAGTATTCCGGAACACTGGAAGGACTCGCCGACAGTTGTCAGAAAGCCCTTCAGCAGATTGATGACAGAAGATACGCAGAAGATTTCAGGGACAGTTTCGATCAGGTTCTGTGCTATGGCATTTCGTTTTATAAAAAACGTTGTCTGGTTATAAAGAAAAACTGACCGGTAGGCCGGACTTCCTCACACCCGTTTTCTCCCGATTCCGGCCATCGCGCCGGCCAGCAGCAATGCACCGGTAACACAGGTTACAGCAACCGATTTTCCGAACTCTTCTATTCCCACCGATCCGTTCAGCAGGCTTTCCGCAGACATCAGTCTGGTGGGAAGCCACTCTGCAGCTTTGGGAATCATTCCCAGAAAATAGCTGACTGCCGTCATGCCGCCTGTAAAAAGCAGGACACTCATGCCGGATTTCAGGAACACGGAACCTGAAAGGAGCAGCGCGATCATCCAGCAGCCCAGCAGATAGATACAGAATCCTGCAAAAAAACAGTGGGAAACTGCCTCGTTATCCCAGTAATACGCTGTATATGCCCACGTGATTCCAAAAGCCAGCCCGTAGCAGATGCTCCATAAAACCATCTGAACAATCCACTTTGCGGCGATTACAATACCGGGGGATACACCTTTTGTGAGCACCGGAATCAGTGTTCCTTTCTGATATTCTCCCGTTACCGCTCCGGAAAACAGCACCACGGGCACCAGCAGGAGCATAAAGCTGTTCTTGTAATACTGCTGCCAGGAGGTAAATGCGGTCACCTCCATCTTCGCAATAGAAAGTCCCTGTTCTTTCAGCGTATCTCCCATCATCTCAAACATCCAGGGAGTCATTTTGGCCAGAGCCGGGCTCATCACGCCAAACAGCACAAATAAAATCAGCAGAAGCCAGAGTCTTCCGGTCCGTACCTGCTCCATCCACTCTTTTTTTACAAATGCGGCAAGCTGTGTCATGATCTGCTCACCTCCCTTTCTGCATGACATTCAGATGTATTTCTTCCTGCTGCACCTTTTTCAGCTGCAACTTTTCCGGCTGCACCTCTTTCAGCTGTACTTCTTCCTGCTGCAGCGTTATCGTCTGCTTCTTTTTTCGGTATATCTCGTTCTTCCAGCACCTCCAGAAACAAATTTTCCAGCGTCAGCTCCTGCCGCTCCATCTTCTGAACCGACAGATTTTCCCGGAGCAGAAGCTCCATAGCCTGCTTCATCGCCTCCCGGTTTCCATCGCACAGATAATGGACGGAATCATCATCACAAACTCCTGAACCGGACTTCTGCCATACATCGGCAAACCGTTTCCTGTCCGCAGAAGATTCAAATTCCAGCAGGAATCCTGCGCTGCGGCTCATCCGGTGAACATCCTCCATAGTGCCCTCCCATGCCAGCCTGCCCCCGTGGAGAATACCGATCTTATCACAGATTCGCTCCACATCCGGCAGAATATGGGTGGAAAATAAAACTGTTGTATAGGAAGCGGCTTTTTTCAGTATCTCCAGAATTTCCCTGCGCCCCACCGGATCCAGGGCAGAGGTCGGTTCGTCGCAGATCAGCAGTTCCGGCTCCGGCAGCAGTGCCTGCGCAATCCCCAGCCGCTGTTTCATCCCCCGGGAAAACCCCTGTATTCTCCTGTTTTCCCCGGCAAGCCCCACCAGCTCCAGCATCTGTCCGACTCTTTCCTGTCTTTTTTTCCGGGACATTCCGGTCAGTTCGCCGCAGAATTCCAGATATTCGGCGGGCGTCATATAACCATAAAATTCAGGCACATCCGGCAGATAACCGATCATCCGGTTCGTATGGTTTTTCCCGAACCTGACCGGCTCCCCGTTTACCCGGATTTCCCCTTCATCGGCAGTAAAAAGTCCCAGAATCAGCTTCATGGTCGTGGTTTTCCCTGCCCCGTTCTGGCCGATAAATCCATATATGGAATGTTTCTCCACATGAAAAGTCAGATCCTTCAGCACAGTTTTGCCGCCGAATCGTTTGGACACATGGGAAACCTCCAGAATATTTTTCTCCTCACTCATCATTCCTCTACCCTCAGCATTCTTTCTTCCGACATTTTTCACTCTTTTCCTTTAGTCCTCTTCCTTCCCCAGCAGAAAATACAGAACCGGCCCCCAGAACTGCATTCCCACAACGGTGATCAGAATCCATAATCCTCTGCTTCCACGTTTATAATGCTCATGAGTCAGAATGTGGCGCAGTGTCACGATCAGCAGTATTGCCTCAATAATAATCAGCGGTATCAGAAAGGGCAGGTACTCCTGCAGCTGTTCCATCTGTAAATTCATCATATCTTTTCTCTCCCTTCTTTCAGTTTCTGTTTCCAGCGCTTCATCTCCCTGCTTTCCGAAATCGGCGCGAAAGCCGGGTTATCCAGAGCCCCCATCACCGAATCCCATATGACTTTCTTCCCTCTGGGCGGTGTCCTGAGCAGATCATACTTCTGAACATACTGATCCATCTCCGTAAAATAGGAATCTCCGTAAATTCTGATTCCTTCTTTTATAAAAGAAACCGTATTTTCCACAAATATTTCAAGCTGTTCCAGTGCCTCTTTTTTCTGCCCGTGTACCATATAAAATAAAGCACAGGCATAGCAGAACTGCAGATACAGGTTGGGATGCAGCCGGTCAATATGATAAATTTCTATTATCTGATTGAGTCGGTTAATGGTTTCCTGACAACCCTCATAGTCCTGCAGCTGTGACATCAGGTAGGTAAGACTGTCATTAATCATCATGACCAGATGTCTGAAAATAACCGACTGATTGAACATCTTTGCATCTTCCGCTCTGCCCGCCATCTGATAGGCCTGCACCAGCAGGGTATCTGTCTGATCAGACAGATGCTCCGGCTGGAAACGCGGTTCCAGTGCCGCTGCCACTTCTTCCGCCTTTCCCAGCAGGAGAAAAACCATATACCGGACAAGTTCCGCATCACCGCAGATTTCCCGGTCCCCGCAGTCCTGCTCAATATGCATGCACAGGGATACAATTTCCTGAAGGATTGCCTCATTATCCTCCCGGGTATCCGCCAGCATGTAATGATTCAGCCACAACACGCTGATCTGAAGGAGTGCCGGATAGCAGGAATAATATTCTTTCACAAATTCCCGGCTTTCCTTCATCACCTCTTCAAAAGGACGGTTCTCGAAATTTTCCGTAAACCGGATATATATTTTCCGTATCTCCTCTTTTGTCAGCTGTGCCTGATAACCAATCAGTTCATCTACACTGATATCAAAATAGGAAGCCAGCCTGGGAAGCAGGGTAATATCCGGAAAACTCTGCCCCGTCTCCCACTTGGAAACAGAAGCCTTGGTCACCCCCAGAAACACCGCCAGTTCTTCCTGCGTTCTGCCGCTTCTGCGACGCAGGAAAGCCAGATTCTCTGATAATTTCAACCGGTTCATAGATTCTCCTTTCTTTTCCCGCTGCCTGAATTATTCTGCCTGCAGCGGTTTACTGCTTTTTGTTTCATTTTGCCGCTTCTTGTTTCAGGCGTTTTCCATCTTCATTTTCTTTGTCTTACGTTTTTCTGTTTTGCTATAGTATACCGGATTGTCTTTCGCTGTACAATGGAACAGCATTCGATTTCAGAACATAAAATCAACTGCTGCGATACCGGGTATACCGTACCTCTCGAATCATACCGCATTCCCATTCCTTAAAAAATCCTTGAAATATATATTATTTTATTGTAAAATTTTACTATGTTGACATATTGATGTGACCCTGTCTAACGTTAATATGTCTGTTCTTTCAGAAAGGAGAAGTACGTTTTTATGAAAAAACACAGATTTTTCAAGCAGAGCCTTTCCTTTGTACTTGTACTGTGCATGCTGTTCGCTTACGCCATTCCCGTTCATGCGGCCAAAGGCGATACCGCAGCCACCGGTGAAGACGTCAGCTTTGAACAGGTTGACAACAGTACAGTCAAAAGCTCTGCCATTCAGCGGGATCCGTTTTCCACAGACACACCCGCTGAAAATTTCAAATCAACTGACACGGTTCGTGTGTCCATCGTTCTGAACGATAAATCCACTCTGGACGCCGGATATGACTCTGAAGATATCGCTTCCAATACGGATGCCATGGACTATCGCACCAAATTGAAAAACAATCAGAAATCAGTTGAGAAAAAAATCAACAAGGCCACAGGCAAAACTCTGAAGGTTCAGTGGAATCTGACTCTGGCCGCAAACATCATTTCTGCAGATGTGAAATACGGTGATATCAGTAAGATTGAATCCGTATCTGACGTGCAGGAAGTTATTGTAGAAACTCAGTATCTGCCCTGTGAAACTGTTGATACCGCTGATCCCGATATGGCCATCTCTTCCGGCAGCATGACAGGAACAACTGCCGCATGGGCAAAAGGCTATACCGGTGCCGGTTCCAGAATCGCCATCATTGACACCGGTCTTGATGTGGAACATCAGTCCTTTGACAATGATGCCTTTCTGTATTCACTGAAGCAGGATGCCAGCCAGAAACGCATCAAATACAGTTCTTATTATAAATCGCTGAATCTGCTGGATACCAGAAGTATTTCCAGAGCTATGAAATATCTGAACGCCAATACGGTATCTCAGGGTACATACAGCGCAGATGACCTGTATCTTACGGAAAAGATTCCGTTTGCTTTCAATTATGTAGATGTGAACACCAATGTTTCCCATCTGAAGGATACCACCACCGAACACGGTTCCCATGTAGCCGGTATTGCAGCTGCAAACCGCTATGTAAAAACAGATAACGGCTTTGAAGAAGCTCTGGATTCCGTTTATGTGGCAGGAACCGCGCCTGACGCACAGGTTCTGGTCATGAAAGTATTCGGTGAAAACGGCGGTGCCTATGACTCCGACTACATGGCAGCCATTGAAGATGCCATTCTGCTTGGATGCGATGCTGTAAACCTGTCTCTGGGTTCCGCTTCCGCAGGTATGACCACCAGCACTACTTATCAGGATCTTCTGGACAACCTGCGCAAAACAAACACTGTTATTTCAATATCCGCAGGCAACAGCGGTGCATGGAGCGATAACAGCTACTTTGGTGCCCTGTATTCCGATGATGTGAATTACCACACCGGCGGTTCTCCCGGTACCTACGCCAATGCTCTGACTGTCGCTTCCGTTGATAATGACGGTATGATCGGCTACACCTTTGACGTTGCCGGAAACTCCTATTACTACACGGAAACCTCGGGATACACCAATGAACCGCTCAGAACGCTCGCATCCGGAGGCGATGCCGGCACCTATGATTACATATTTATTGACGGCGTCGGCAATAAAGAAGATTATACCGGTATGGATCTGGAAGGAAAGATTGTATTCTGCACGCGCGGCGAGATCACTTTCTCCGAAAAAGCCAACAATGCAGCTGAACTGGGGGCCGCTGCCACCATTATTTACAATAATCAGCCCGGAACCATCAGCATGAATCTGAGTGACTACATGTACCCGGCACCTGCAGTATCCATCTACCAGTCAGACGGTGCTGCCATCAAAGCTGCCGGTACAGAGCAGACCACAGATGACGGCCTGACCTATTACACCGGCAAAATCACCATCAATGCCAATGCTTCTGTAGGCAAGGCGGATTCTGATTACTACACCATGAGCTCCTTCAGTTCCTGGGGTGTTCCCGGAGATCTGACTCTGAAACCGGAGATTACTGCTCCCGGCGGCAATGTTTATTCCGTAGCCGGCAGAAATCTGACCAGCAGCGGCGTTGCAGGAGGAACCGATCAGTACGAACTGATGAGCGGTACTTCCATGGCTGCTCCTCAGGTTACCGGTATGTCTGCCGATCTGATCCGCTATATTGAGGAAAACCGGCTTTTCCAGAAGAAGATGACCAATCGTGCTCTGGCCCAGTCACTGCTGATGTCCACTGCCACACCCATGGTTTCTCCTGAAGGATATACCTATTCTCCCATGCAGCAGGGCGCAGGTCTTGCCAATTTGGAGAATGCCATGAATGCGGCAACCTGTATTCTCATGGACAGCAATGCAACCGCTTCTGCATCAGACGGCAAAGTAAAGGCAGAGCTGGGAGATGATCCGGAAAAAACAGGAACCTATTCCTTCAGCTTTACCATGAATAACCTGACCAGAAGCAAACAGACCTACAAGCTCAGTGGAGAATTCTTTACGCAGGAGCTGGATAAAGAATATGGCGGTCTGTTCCTGTATGAAAGCACGGAAAAACTGAACCCTGCTGTTACCTTTACCGTAAATAAAAAGAAAACTTCTTCCGTTACCATATCGCCCCGGAAATCTGTTTCTGTTACCGTTACCATCAAATTAAGCAGCAGCGACAGAAAATTCCTGGAGGATTACATAAACGGCGCCTACGTGGAAGGTTACGTCTATGCAAAACCTGCGAACGGCAAAACTTCCGCTCATTCCATCCCTGTACTTGGCTACTACGGAAACTGGACCGATGCCTCCATGTATGACAGAGGATCCTATCTGGAATATGCATACGGACTGGAAAATCTGCCCCCGTATCTGTATGACTCCAACGGCATTTACGGCAACGGATATTCTGTAAGCTTCGCAGGAGACAGCAGTGAATACTTCTTCGGAGGCAACCTTTACGCCGATGAAGCAGAATATAATCCGGAACGCAATGCCCTGAACAACCGGAACGGTGACTCAATCAACAGTGTTTATTACACCTTAATCCGCAATGCAGGCAGAAGAAGCATGGTAATTTCCGATGCCGAAACGGGCGAAGCTTACCTGAGCGGAGAGCTGGGTGAACAGTATGCCGCATATTTTAATGACGATACAGGAAGCTGGTCAGCTGCACAGAGCAGTATCGGTCTGAACTGGGCAGGTACGGATGCCGAAGGCAATCCTCTGCCGGAAGGAACCACTGTAGAGCTGACTCTGACCGCGGCACCCGAATACTACCGCACTGAAGACGGAACCTATGATTTCAGCAGTCTGGGTGACGGTGCTGCATTCAGTACACAGCTGACCATCGACAACACGGCTCCTGAACTTCTTGAGATTACAAAAGATGAAGAGCAGGGAAGCATCACCTGTTCCGTAAAGGACAACCAGTATATTGCTGCTCTTTACCTGTATGCAGATGACGGTGACGGCGATGCAATCGCATCCTGCGCGGTGGGAACACCGGACACCGAACTGACACTGGGCGAAGGTCTTGACGCCGATGTTTATCTGGTACAGGCCATCGACTATGCAGGCAATGCCTCAACCTACCGTGTATTCCTGAATGAGGATGTCACCGAAGCTGTAGAAAGTGTTACGATTTCCAGTGAAACACTCAACCTGGTAAAGAACAACACAGCACGCCTGACTGCAAAGGCCAATCCCAAGACTCTGGAAGACCGCAGCGTGATCTGGAGTTCCGACAATGAGGAAATCGCCACAGTTGATGAAAACGGTATCGTAACCGCTGTTGCTGCCGGTACCTGCACAATCACTGCTGCCGCAAAGGCAGATCCGGAGATTTCCGCTTCCTGTGAGGTTACAGTGATTGAGATTACAACTGAACTGAACGGTTTTGTATGGGATGAAAACGGTGAAGTATGGCTCAGCAGATTCCAGGCCAACAATCTTCCCAACTACGAGAAGATGACTGAAACCTCATATAAAGCGCCTGTTGCATCCATGGCCTACGGCGCTGACGGAAACCTGTATGCTGCTTCACTGGACACCAGCACGGCAACCTCCAACCTGTATACGGTTGATCCCGAAACCTTCGAGCTCACCCAGACCGGTGGTTCCACACAGCTTTTCTATACTGATCTGGCAGCAGCTCCCAATCTGGGCGGCGGCATGCTGCTGGCAACCTACGGTCCCTATGTACTGCTTGTAGATCCTGCAACCGGTGAATATGCGGGTGCTTTCAACTACTGCAGTAATAATCTGGTGGGAATCACATACTGTGGTTCCATGCTGAACGAGTATTATGATCGGTACATTGATATTTACTATCTGATGGATGATAAAGGCAATCTTTATATGGATGCTTTCATTGATCTGGATGGAGCATACTACTATTTCAATGGTGAAGAAGACGGCATGATGGGCGGAACCGGTATCTCCTGCGATACCCCTTATTTCCAGTCCCTTTACTTTGACGGCACCTACACCTATGCAAGCTGCTTCAACAACGGCAAGAACTCCGTAACTCTGTACGCCATCGATACAGAAGCTACCGGTAATGTATACAAACTCGGCTCTTTCGCAGACGGTGTATGGCCTGTAGGCGGTCTGGCACAGCTGAATCCCGCTGAAGCAGAAGTTCCCGCCAATGCAGAGAAACTGTCTGATGCCAAAGCGCTTGAAGATGTGGAACCGAAAACCATTGATCAGATTGAAAAGATTGACATTACAACACATAAGTAATCCGGTAAATGGCTCTGTAATACGCCTTTATCTGTGATACTCTTTTATTTGTGATACGCCTTTAAAGGAAACTGAAAAGAGCAGCCCGCTGATCCGTTACTGCGTGACCATCGGGCTGCTTCTGTCTGTATAATCTGTTATTTTATCTCCGGTTCTCCCACTGTTCCTTCGTCTGATATGTAAAATCCTCTGTCCGCACCTCACCTGTCAGTCCAATCAGTTTATCCTTTTCCGTATGGTGATAGCGAAAACCGCATTTTTCCTGCACCCGTTTCGATTTCGTATTGCCCTCAAAGCTGGCACACCAGACACCGGTGCAGTTCAGTTCTTCAAAACAGCGGCAAAGAAGCTCCTCCACGGCTTCGGGAATCAGCCCCCGCCCCCAATAGGGAACCCCGATCCAGTAACCGATCTCCGCTTCCGTATCCGCCATGGGAACATTCCCGTGTCCCGCACGCATGATTCCCGCACTGCCCACGGGAAGCCCCGTCTCTTTCAGAACCACCGCATAAGTCTCCGGCTCTGAAAGCACTCCGTGAATAATCTCCAGACTGTTCTCCACCGACGTATGGGGCGGCCAGCCCGCCGGCGGGCCCACACGAGGGTCCTTCGCATAGCGATATAGCTCCTCTGCATCTTCATCCTGCCAGGGACGAAGTAACAAACGATTTGTCTCCAGTATCATATCCTTACCTCCTGTCTTTTTTTAATCGCAGATAACAGTTCAGAACCAGCCTCGAAACCACTTTCTGTTTCCCTGGTGCAGCGTATTCACATACACCATCTGACAATCTTCTGCAAAGTAGATAAACTATAACACAGACCCGCAGAATTGTCACCGGATATCACCTCACGTGCACACTTTTCCTCTTGCTTTTCCCTTTTTTCAATACTATAATCGTTACTGTTTCAAGCATTCATCGGTCGGTTTCAGTCCTGTCTGAACAGACCTCTTTCTTTCCTTTCAGATATGGAGGCAATAAATTTGTACAATTGCAGTTTGATTCTTGAGGGCGGCGGCATGCGCGGTGTTTTTACAGCCGGTGTCCTCGATTATTTTATGGATAACAATATGATGTTTTCTGATATTTACGGCGTTTCTGCCGGGAGCTGCCATGCGTGCAGCTACCTTTCCGGCCAGCGCCATCGTGCTTTTGAAGTCAATGTGGACTATCTGAATGACAGACGCTACTGCAGTCTGGAAAGTCTTATAAAAACCGGTGATCTTTTCGGTGCGGATATGCTGTACCACCAGATTCCCGATGTGCTCAATCCTTTCGATTACGATACAT
>JBJELO010000183.1:0-2214 GCA_051879195.1 Lachnospiraceae bacterium | reverse complement strand
GCACCTTCCACGTTTTTTTGTCAATTCTACCCATCTTTCTGCAGTTTATTGCTTTTTTCATTTTTCTTATGGTATAATCGGATTGCATCCTTTTTGCATACTTTGGACAGCGGACGCGCCTGGGGCTGAAGTTCTCCTTTCCAGAGTATTTTTTTGTGCAGATGCCTGTCCGGATGGGGATGGGACAGGCTGTTTTGGGACAGACCGTTTTTTCATGGCGGGGCTGTTACTTTCAGTTGAAGGAGAAGTGAATATGAGCAGAGAAAAGATATGGATTGCAGGAGCTGATGGCAGGCTGGGACATGCGATTTATGAGATTCTGGACAGAATCAGTGAATACACGGTGCTGACGACGGATCGGGATGTGGATGTGACCGATCTGGAGCAGGTGATGGAGTATGCAGCGATCAATCGTCCCGATTTTGTAGTGAATTGTGTTGGTCTGACCGATCCTGCTTACTGTGAGCAGAATATGATTGAGGCATATAAAATCAATGCACTGGGTGCAAGGAATCTGGGGGCGGCTTCCAGAAGAATCGGTGCCACAATTGTTCAGATTTCCACGGATGATGTCTTCAGCGGGGAGAATAAAGGGCTGCTGACAGAGTTCGATACGCCGGATCCGGTTACTGTATACGGCAAGTCCAAGCTGGCTGGGGAAAATTTTGTCAGGGAGCTGAATCCGAAACATGTGATCATCCGTACTTCATGGCTGTACGGTTTTGGTGAGAGCGATTTTGTAACAAAGGTGATTAACAAAGCGAAAGCAGGTGAGAAAATCACAGTTCCCATGGACCAGATCAGTTCCCCCACCAGCGCAAGGGAATTGTCACGCTTCGTAAGAAAACTGATCAAATCTCAGGAATTCGGTATTTTCCATGCATCCTGTGAGGGAGAATGCAGCAGAGTTGATTTTGTGAAGACAATTCTGAAAATGGAAGGGATCGACTGTCCGGTTGAAGGTGTTCTCCAGAGCAGCGGCGGTTCTCCCACACTCCGGCCCTGTTATACCCGTCTGGAGAATCTGATGATGAAGATGACCGGGATTTACAGTATGATGCCCTGGGAAGACGCTTTGAAGGAATATATGGAGGATAGAAGAAGATCATGAGTAATGTAAAAGAGAAGAAAAAGATCGGCCTTACGGGCAAGATTTTTATCGGACTGATTCTGGGTGCGGTTACAGGTGTTATTTTCCACTACCTGATTCCTTCCGGTTATGTCCGTGATACAATTTTTGTGGAAGGTATTTTTTATGTAATCGGTCAGGGCTTTCTGCGTCTTATGCAGATGCTTGTGGTGCCGCTGGTATTCTGCTCCCTGATCTGCGGCAGCTCCGCCATCGGCGATACGGCAACCCTCGGTAAGGTCGGTGTGAAGACGCTGATTTTTTATCTGGCTACAACGGCTATTGCCATCACGCTGGCTATCGGTGTGGGCAATGTGATTAATCCCGGTATCGGTCTGGATGTGAGCAATATTGAAACCAGCGAAGTGGCTATCGCGGAAAGTACCAGTTTTGCTGACACGCTGCTGAATATCATTCCCAAGAATCCCATCGGCGCGCTGGCCAACGGCGATATGCTGCCGATCATTCTGTTTGCGATTATTGTAGGTATTATTCTTGCAAAACTGGGCAGCAAAGTGGAAACGGTTTCCAACTTCTTTGCTCAGTTCAACGATATCATGATGGAAATGACCACCATGGTTATGTATGTGGCGCCGGTTGGCGTGTTTTGCCTGATTGCAAGAACATTTGCAGGCATCGGTTTCAGTGCATTCCTGCCACTGCTGAAATACATGCTCGGCGTTCTGCTGGCGCTGATGCTCCACTGCTTCGGTACTTACATGCTGATGCTGAAGGGCTTTACCGGTCTGAATCCTGTCCGGTTTGTTAAGAAATTTTTCCCGGTTATGGCATTTGCATTCTCCACGGCAACCTCCAATGCAACGATTCCGCTTTCTGTTGATACGCTGGAACGTGAAATGGGTGTTTCCAGAAAGATTTCCTCTTTCACCGTACCTTTGGGCGCAACCATCAACATGGACGGTACCGCTATCATGCAGGGTGTAGCCGTTGTATTTGCATCCCAGGCTTACGGCATTGATCTGGGTCTGAGCGGTTATCTGACCGTAATCGCCACTGCCACTCTGGCATCCATCGGTACGGCAGGTGTACCCGGCGTCGGTCTGATCACGCTGTCCATGGTATTT
>JBJELO010000182.1:0-2216 GCA_051879195.1 Lachnospiraceae bacterium | reverse complement strand
AAAAGAAATAAAATAATGTACATACTTCTTCCTCTCTAAAAACTTTTTTGTATAACTGTTATTCAAAACAAAAGCAGTCACATCAACTGTTATTTCCTAATACAAAATACTGCAGATCTTTTAGTTGGGAAGTCTTTGGTAAAGAGCATGCATCAGGATACTGAAACATCATAATGGCAAACAGGCGGTTACGAGATGAGCGGTTCTGCCGTATAGCAGTACCATTCGTTTCCGCCTGAGCGAGAGCACGTCCCCGTGAAAGATATCACTTCAGGAAATTACAACTCACCACCGTTTTACTGTAATTTCCACAATGATACTGGTTCCTTCTCCCGGCTCACTGTCCACCACCAGAGTTCCCTGTCTGTCCTGCACAATTCCGGCTACCAGGCTCATCCCGATTCCTCTGCCCGTTCCCTTTGTGGAAAATCCTCTTCTGCATATTTTATCCTGATTTTCCTGCAGAATACCGCAGCCGGTGTCATCCACAGAGATTTTCAGGCGGCTGTCATCGCAGCTGATAAACAGAACAATTTCTCTGCCGCCTTCTTTCCCGGCTGTGGCATCAATAGCATTCTGCAGAAGATTCCCCAGAATCGTAACCAGCTGACTGGTGCTCAGATACGGATTGTGTTCGGGCAGCCGGCTTCCCTGATCGATAGTCATTGCCACATCCTGCTCTCTGGCCTGCCCGATCTTTCCATACACGAGAGCTGCCAGCGTTTTATTTTCAATGCAGCGGACCACGGTGGAAAGCATCATGCTGTCCGTATTCAGGCCGGTAATATACTGTTCCGCCAGTTTGTATTCTCCCAGCTGAACCATTCCCAGAATAATATGCAAATGATTTTTAAATTCATGCATATTGGAACGGAGCGCTTCCACGATATGCTTTACCCCTGTCAGTTCCTCTGCCATACGGGTCATTTCCGTTTTATTGCGGTAAATGCACAGCGCGCCCGATACTTTTCCGTTTTCTTCCAGAGGAATCCGGTCACACAGAATATTCTGCCCATGAATTTCAATTTCACGCCCGTACTCCGCTTCTCCCGTCTCCAGAACACGCTCCAGCCTGCATCCGGAAAGCATTTCCCGAATCGGATTCCCCTGAAGTTGTTCCGGCATGCTGTGATAAATCTGTGCCGCCGCCCGGTTGGCAAACAATATGATTCCGCCCTGGTCAATAGCCAGAATTCCTTCCTCCAGAGCGTCAAACATCTCGTTTCGCTGGATAAAAAGTCTGACAAATTCCGCAGGATTGTGCCCCAGCAGTGATTTTCTCAACCGCCACGCAATGGAGCAGGAAACCAGGACGGCAGCCAGCAGAATCACCAGCGTCAGAGGAATAAAAGAAATCAGCACGCCACCGTAATTTTCGTATATATGACTGGTCAGAGAGCTGACCATCACAAATCCCACTGCATTGCCATCCTTATCAAATACCCGTGTAAATGCCCTGCGCTGTTTTCCCAGCGTTCCATGACCCGTCGTCACATAAGATATCTTTTCTTCGGTAAAAAGGTTCTCATCACCACCGGTGAATTTTTCTCCGATCCGCGACTTATCCGGATGATAAACGCGGATACTGTCGCAGTCCGCAACCGTAATAATATCCACATATTCCGTATTTTCCAGAACCTGATCCAGTGCTTTCTGCATGGAAGGCTCCATCTTCCCTTCCAGAATTGCCTGACAGGTACTGTCTTCCTGTGCCAGAAGATAAGACATGGACGATATGGCAGATGTGATATTATCATCCACAATCCGTATACTTCGATACACAGCACAAATCATTACCAGCAGTACCACAATGCTGGTAAATACCAGATTGATCCTTGCTGTCTTTCTGAAAAAACTGTCTTTTTCCATCCGGTGAAGCTCTGCTGCAACCCGGCTGATTATTCCGTGGTTTTCCATATCCATCCTCCGTTTCATTTGTTTCCTATCCCCGGCGTCTTGAATTTCCGGGAAATTCATTTACAAATTCCTGATTATCGTTACCTGTATCATACCACGTTTCAGGCAATAGGAATATACAGCAATACAAAAATGAAAATCCCTGGAAAAAAACTAAACCATGCCCGAAAAGAGAAAATCCCCGAAAACAATCTCAGGGATCCTCATAAGGGGTTTATGTAAGGAGAAGGCGAATCTTCAGATCATGGGTAGTTTCAGAAGATATCTTCAGATCGTGCTAAAAAAGCACCTGTACCAGA
>JBJELO010000181.1:0-2225 GCA_051879195.1 Lachnospiraceae bacterium | reverse complement strand
GCCTGCTTTGCACAGTTTTACAACATCTATTCAAAAGAAAATGTCCGTTTTCAGCTTTATTCCGCCAGTGTGGCGGATATCATCAGCAGACTCAGCAATTACAGAGATGAAGTTGGATTTGTATATGTAATGAAAAGCCAGAATACGGCATTTCAGTATGCTCTGGATAAAAATCAGCTTATGTTTGTTCCGCTGGAGACAACACATGCGATTCTTTATCTGGGGGAAAAGCACCCCCAATATGAGGAGTGTGATCCGGATCAGATCAATCTGCATGATATCGAACTGGTTCAGAATTATACGCATGAATTGAATCAGAACAACTACTGGAATCTGAAAGATGGTTCGGGAGCGGATCTGGCAGGTCTTCACGTAAAAGTGGTGACCAACAGCGATTGTGTTATTGAACAGCTTCTGTCCACTACGGAACTTGCCAATATCAGCAGCGGATACGTGACAAACAGCGTGGATGAACGCAATTATCATGGAATACCGGTCTATGCGAAGGAAAATCAGGTAATGTTCGGATATATCAAACGGAAAGAATGCGATCTGAGCATGTGGGCGGAACGCTATGTGGGACATGTGAAAGAGCAGATTAAAAAGATTGATAGGTAGATATATCCGGTTAATAAACAGATATAACCGAAAAGAATATATAAATGGATAAAATTGGAATACCGGAATAACCCCCCAGGGGGGTTGTGGCACGTTCCTTTTTTTGATAAACTGAAGCCAATTTTGATAAAAACAGACATTTTTTTGATAAAAGCATATCATTTTTTATTCCAAAATACATTTGATATGGAAGTTCATGTATTCTGTTTTTAAACGATGCAAATAAAACGAGGAGGAAAGTCAATGAAAAAATATGTGATCAGACGTCTTCTGCAGCTGATTCCCATACTGCTGGTAATTACCTTTTTATCATTCGGTATGATGCGTCTGGCAGGCAGCGACGCTGTTATGCAGAAGATGGAAAATACCGGCATGATCGTTTCACAGGAGGTAATCGACAATGCACGGGCTGAGCTGGGGCTGGATAAGCCATTTTTGACTCAGTATTTTGTATGGCTGGGCAATCTGCTGAGAGGTGATATGGGTACCAGTTACATATCCGGCAAGGAGGTGTTCCCCACTTTCATTTCAAAACTGCCGGCAACATTGCTTCTTACAGTCGTTTCTATTCTGCTTACCATTGTTGTTTCCATTCCTCTTGGAGTTCTGGCAGCAGTGAAACAGAACCGTCTGACAGACTTTCTGATCCGTTTCGGAAGCTTTCTGGGCAACAGTATGCCGAATTTCTTTGTGGCTCTGCTTCTGATGTACTTCTTTGCAATTCGTCTGGGGTGGTTTCCGGTTATTACAACAGGGATCAGCCTTTCAAGTGTAGCTCTTCCCAGTTTTACACTTGCCATTGCCATGTCTGCAAAGTATCTCCGACAGGTACGTGCCACGGTGCTGGATGAGCTGAGCAAGGATTATGTGGTGGGAGCAAAAGCAAGAGGCGTGCGTTTTTACGTGACTCTGTTTAAAAGTGTACTGCGTGCCTCCCTTGTAACGATCATCACACTGCTGACTCTTTCTATCGGCAGCCTGCTGGGCGGTACTGCAATCGTAGAGTCCATCTTCTTATGGGATGGTGTGGGAAAACTGGCGGTTGATGCCATTAACATGAGAGATTATCCCATGATTCAGGCCTACGTTATGTGGATGGCTATTATATACGTCTGTGTCAATCTGATTACAGACCTTTCCTATCGGGTACTTGACCCGAGAATTCGTCTGGGAGGTGAGGAAGCATGAGTGAAGCTAAGAAAGAACCTACGGTTCGTGTACAGAAGATCAGAAAGAATCATGCCAAAACCCGTCTCGTGATTTTCCTTCTTATGGCAGTGGTTTTGCTGCTGGTGGTCATCTTTGCCAAACAGATCTGCCCTTATGATCCCAATGCTCAGGATACATCGGTTGCTCTTCAGCCCCCCAGTGCAGCACATCCGGCAGGGACGGACCGATTTGGCAGAGATATGCTTTCACGTATTCTTGTTGGTCTTCAGACCAGTATTGCATCTACCCTGACTCTGGTTGTTATCATAACACTGGTGGGGACGATTGTAGGCGTAGTCTGCGGCTATTACGGCGGTGTGATTGACTCTGTAGTTATGAGAATTTCCGATGTCTGTCTGGCATTCCCCGGTCTGGTATTTGCTATGGCTATTGCTGCT
>JBJELO010000180.1:0-10000 GCA_051879195.1 Lachnospiraceae bacterium | reverse complement strand
AAAAAAAGCAGCAGCTTTTCCATTTATGATGTATTGTTAAGTTACCACACAAAACAATTACATAAATGCAACAACTGCCGCATTCTATTCTTCTGCAGAGAGCCCGTGCCCGCCATGAATCAGCTGTTTCCACCCCCCTGATTACCGTTTCTGTTTTTTACCGGGTTTCCGCTTTCTGACAATACCAACAATTACAGCCCCTGCCGCAGCCATCATGGCTGCCGGCCATAAAACATTCACATAATCCCCCGTATCAACAGGTTTTCCTGCGTCTGTTTTTCCTCCGGCGCTGCTCTGACCGCTGCCGGTGTTCTGCTGATTACTGCCTGACTGTCCTTTTGAATAGTCTTCATTTGCGGTCTCTTCCCCCGGATCCATTTCCTCTCCCTTTTTAGAAACAGATACAGATAAATCCTTTTTTTCAACCGGAAGATCTCCATTATTACCCGCCAGTTTTTCAACAGCCACTGTAATCTTAATGACATCATCCGCTTTTACATTTTCATCCAGTTCGAAGGTCATGTTTGTCAGATATCCTTCGGCAGGCAGTCCTCCTGCTGATGCAAATGCGATAACAATCTCTCCTTCTTCCTTATTGCCATTTATGCAGTCGTTCAGCTCACAAAGGGCATTGGAAACAATATCTCCCTTTTCATTTGCTTTTAAATGCAGCTGACTGCCGTCATACAAAATCCGGAGTTTACCGTTTGTTACCTGATCTGCACCACTAATGGCACAATTAACCTGCATCGTTCCTTTTTCCGTATCAATCTCCTGATTTTCAAGAGTAATTTTACTGTTCTCTGCTGCATATACCTGACAGGTCTGCGCAAAGCACAGAACGATTGCCACCAATACAGTTAACTTTCTGAATATGTTTTTCATATACTGCCTGCCCTTCCTAAAGAATATCCGATTAAAATGTACGAATTAAAGTATACTGATTAAAATGTACTGATTTTTTCGGAAACCAGTTCGAGAATAACAGAAGCATCTACTGTATCGCTTGCACCATCCCCGTTTACATCACCAACCGCACTCTGTTCTTCCGTCAGATCGGTCAGTTCCGCATTATATCTGAGCAGCAATGCGCTGTCGGCTGAATCCACAGTTCCGTTCAGATCAACATCACCAAGGACTCTTGCTTCCATACATTCTTTGATTAAAGTCTCCAATGCTTTTTCCACATCTCCCTGAACTGCGTTGTCATCCTCATATACTGTCTTTGCACTGTCATATGCTTCCTGAAGCCCGTCCAGTGTGGAAGCCAGATATTTATCTGCATTGTCAAGGATTTCTTTCGCTTTATCCAACGCGGCCTTCAGTTCTGATTTGTTTGATTTTATCTGAATACCGGTCATGGCTTCCATCAGGTTATTGTATACCTGATTGATTTCCTCTGTATCCTTTTTCTGTTCAATTACTTCTTTCGCCGCATCCACTGCATCCTGAAGTTCTTTAACAGAATCAGGTGTGAACTTATCAGACTTTTTCAGAATGCTTTCTGCCTGATCAATCAGATCCTGCAGACGTCCATAATCTTTCTGAAGCATCTGGGTAACTGCCGTAATCAGATTTGTGGTTTCTTCATTTACAGCGGCCTGTCCTGCTTCCACATCTTCATATTCCGTATTCAGTACTTCTTTCGCTGCTTTCAGTGCTGTTTCTACTGCCTGGATACTTTCTCCGGTGTAATCAGCTGCTGTATCCGGATCTGCCAGTAATGTTTCCGCATTATTGATCGCCATCTGAAGACCTGTTTTCTGAACGCCGTTTTCCAGATTGGAATAAGCAATGATCAGCTTCAGCCATGCATCATCAATTTCCTGCTGGGAAGCATTGGGATTCTCCAGAACCACTGAAGCTGCATCGTAAGCTTCCATAAGAGCATTCCAGCTGTCATCCGTAAATGCCTGATCTCCGTCAATGAGTCCCTGCACCAGTACGACCGCTTTCCAGAGGCTTGCTTTATTCGTTTCAATAGCAACCAGTCCATCTGAAGCATTCTGCAGATTTACCAGTGCAGCTGCCACCTCTTCTTCTGTTGCATCTTCATCGTCAAGAACTGCTTTTGCCGCTTCCAGTGCCTGTGTAAATGCAGCCCAGGTGTTGTCTGTATAATTCCCCTGTGTCAGATCTTTCTTTTCATCATAAAGATTCTGAAGCTCTGTCTTATCAACCGAAGGAACCTCCGGAATTTCAGGGTTATCCAGAACAGTTAATGTAAACTCTGCAGTTTTTTCATCTCCTGCTGCATTTGTCACTGTAAGAATCACCGGATAAACTCCGTCTGACAGTCCTTTTTCCACCTGAATCTGCTGTGTTTCTTCATTCCAGGTAATCTTGCCTTCTCCGTTTTCACAGGAAAGTGTTACTTCAAAAGGACCTGTTCCCTTCAAAGCAAAGCTGTTGCTCTCAGCTGATTCATAACCTTCCGTAATGGTCATGCCGGAAGGACCTTCCATGTCAATTGCAACAGGAAGATTCAGCAGAATGGACGGTGCCATATCAGCAGTTGCATTATTAAAACCTGCAGCACCTTCCTGGCTTACGAAATAGATTTCCGTTCCGCTGGTTTCACATACAGCCAGTGTAAGATAATCTTTACCGGCTGCGATAGCCTCCGTAACAAAATCTGTAATATCGGTTTTTACTCTTGCGCCGTTAATCGCCTGATTATCGCCGGAGGGTTTATCCTGTCCTGCTGTTCCCATACCGAATGTTTCTGACACACTTGTGTTCTCTTCCGTCACAGATTCCGAAAAAGCCGGTTTTGTATTCCAGGTAATGGTGTCCGCACTCCAGCTGGAATCTTCAATCGCTGCAACTCTCACACTGTTCTCCACATCCGTATCAGCATTACGGCGTCTGATCAGATAGGTCAGCATCAGCTCTGCTTTATCATACTGGCCTTCTTTTTCTTTCATTTCAGCCAGATCAAATTTCAGATAAATCATCTTGCCATCTGTTCCGTCGCTGGTGCTTGTACTGGTGAAACCTTCGCCCATCAGACCGTTATTTGGAATCAGAACTGTTGACAGATATCTGGTAGTTCCGTAATTACTTTCTTTTTCACCTTTCCAGCTCTGTACATGTGCATCCTCTGCAACAGGGAAGCTCACTGCACTGTTTGCCGGGGAACCGACTTCAATTCTAACTGTACGTTTCACCGGCTGTCCTGTATAATCGGATACTGTAAAGGTTATTTCATATGTGTTTCCGATCTCATCTTCTGACGGTGTCCAGCTGAATTTACCGGTTTCCCTGTTAAAAGAAGCTCCATCCAAAGCACTTACATCCGTTTCATCGATGATTACCTCATCTCCATCGGGATCTTCTGCCTGAAGGTAGAAAATCAGAGGATTTCCTGCGTAGGCCTGCAGCTTTTCACCCGGAGCTGTAATAACCGGAAGTTCATTTTCTTTTATATCTTCTCCATTTGCTGTAAATGTAAAATTGTCAACATTCTCAACGGTAAGCTGTTTCAACTGACTTGTATATTCCACCAGTTTTCCGCCAAGATGAAGATTTTCAACGGTAACATTTGTAATATTGCGAAATTCCAGGGGAGCATCCGCATCATTAAACCAGCAGTCTTTTACAACGACTTCTTCCGGATGGAAATTGGTCAGATTGGTTGTTTTGGGGAATCTGAGATTGTTTCCTCCGTTGTCTGCGAATGAACAGTTGATAAATACCAGACTCTCATAATTGGGGTAACATCCGTTGGTGGCATTCTGAATACTCAGTGCTCCGCCGCCGCCGTTGGGACTCCAGCCGGTCACATGAACTGTATTCATGTTATTGAACGTATAGCTCTTCATCTGGTAGCTTCCGCCATCGGCTTTCCACTTTGTATTATGTCCGAGGCGAACTGCATTGGCAAATGTACTCCAGCCCAGTGAATTATTAACCGTGCAGTTTTCAGAATCGTCCTGATCCCACTGCAGTCTGTCTTTATTATAGATACCTGCTGCGGCTGCAATATTGTTCTCTGCGTCTGTTAATTCGGTTAAATCCTTTCCGTTCAGTGTTCCATACGGGAAACCGTCACTGGGATTGAAATGACCGGCTGCAAAAGTATCGTCATTTCCCATGGTGATGGCGCCATTTACAGTAATATTCTTACCGCTGGTCAGATCAAGACCATCTACCCATGAGTGCTGGAAAGGTGACAAACCTTTGATGTTGTTGTAGGTTACATTCTGCACCGTATGGCATTCCCAGTTCCACTGCTTGACATCCCTCACGTAAGTGTCATTAAATGTGACGTCCCGGGAGCGTACTACCATACATCCCCCCTGATGCCCGGATCTGTCCGCACCACAGCTGTCTGTGCTGTATGAATAGGTACCCTGTCCATCATAGATACCGCGGCCGGATATGGTAATATTGGAAGAATCCCAGATTCCGATGGCAGGTTCCATTGCTTCCTGGCATTCCTGCAGACGGTTTACCAGCAGGGCATCTTCATCTGTATAAATAGTCAGTGCACCGTCTGCTCCGTTTCCGTCCCAGTTTTTGATAGAAAGTCCTGACCACACATAAGTTCCCGCCGGGAAATAAATGGTATCAAGAGTTTCACTGTTTTTGACTTCCTCCAGAGCCGCCTGGAAAGCGTCTGATACATCGTAGGAAAGGCGCGCACGCAGATTGGGGAATGTAACATTTTTTTCCTGATAATCTTTATATACACCTTCACCGTATTCCCATGTATATTCAACGCCGTCATTCAGGGAAGTATCGGTTACGGAACCTGCTTCTCTGCATATCTCACCAACTGTATCCGTAATGGGATTTTCTGCCAGATACTGTTCAGAAAATTCTTTAAAGTTCAATACGTTGTCTCCACTGAGATCCGGTTTTACTTCTGTGGGATCGTTGATAATTGCCAGCTGAGGTTTTCCGTTCACATCAGTCTGGGTACCATTGATATTCAGAATACAGTATCTCAGTCCTTCGGACATCTGGAACGTAACTGTCTTTCTGTCTTCGCTGATTGTAAATGCATCCTGGGGATAATATCTTTCCGGATAAGCTGTCACACTGTCAATGGTAGTTCCATCTGTTAAAGTCACTTCAAATATCGGTTCTGCATCATCTGAAGAGAATCTTGCCACATCCATATGATAATATTTACCCGGGCTATCCTGTTTCTGGTACTTGTATACCGATACCGGAGTTCCGTTTGCTTTGAGTTCATACTTTGTTGATTCCTGATACTGGGCAGATTTCAGCACCTCATCATTGTATACAATTGCAGATTCATCTTCAGCAGTTAAGGGATCATCTCCTGATTTTCCATAATCATGAACCTCACCCCGCACAACTGAGGGAGTATCCCCCGGTACCGCCCCGGTTTCTGCCGCCAGTGCATGAAAAGGTAATGAAGTAACTGCCATAGCCAGCGCCATGGAAAATGCAAGACTCCTGCGCCGTAAGCTTTTGCTGCCTTTTACTTTTCGCATGAATTTTCCTTCCTTTCTCAGTAAAATTCTTTTTCCTTTCAGCTGCCGCGGTTCAGCCGGAAGATAATAATGTTTAAGCGCTGCACTTAATTTATTGTAAACTATTCAGCAGAGCATGATTTCAGGTAAAACAGCTGTGTCAAGCTTGCTTGTAAACAGCTATTTTAACCTGAAATCGTATTCGGCGTTTAGCCGAATGAGTAATTTTCGCTGAAAATTACGAATATCTGCTGAATTTATTCAGAACAGTTCAGCACTTGCTGAACTGTTACCTTGTTTCAAGTATATCATTCTCTTTCCAACTTGAAATTGTACTTTGAACCACATTTCATACATTTTCGACCATTCATTTCCGGCAGTTTTATCGGAGTATTCAATTTCTTCCTTTACATTTATCGTCTTTTTGAATAAATGTATATCGTATATTTACAGTTTTTTTGTATATTTATTTCTATTCCATTCGATCTTCATGTAACTGCAAAAAAAGAGAAACCGCTTTGTTTGCAGTTTCTCTTCAAAGTTTTCAGTCCGACCGTCCTGAATTATATTGGCATAAACTATAAATTATTATCTTTCTGCATGTTACCATCCCTTGAGAACCGAGACTTTGTAATCCATCATGAAATTTTTATCCTCTTTCAGCTTCTTTTTCCACTGCAGTGGGGACATCCCTGTTACATTTTTAAAATTCCTCGAAAATGTGGTGGAAATGGGAAATCCTACTTTAGCACCGATATCCTGCACCCGTTCATCGCTTTTTCCCATCAGTTCACAGGCCTTTTCGATTCTTACAAGATTAATGTATTCAACCGGCGAAACATTCATATATTCCGCAAAAACCCGTCGGAAATGAGTCTCGCTCATATTGCAGATTCTGGCCAGCTCTCCGATCCTGATTTCCTCTGCGAAGTTCTGTTCGATGTAATGCAGCGCCTCCACGATACTTCCGAAATTCATATTCTCCACTTCAAATTTCTCAGGCATGTCTTCCGGCTTGTTCAGTTCAATAATCTTCAGCAATGCTGCATGCAGCAGACTCTTTACCGTCTCTCTCCGGAATTCATTTTTACCTTCCATTTCCCTGAAAATCAGGTCAAGAACAGAAGCAAGCTCCGGATTCTGCCTGCTGTGCGTCAAAAACATTCTGCTGTGAAGGCGCTTCAGCAGATTCACTGCATAATGGGGATTTTCAGCATAGATATCCTTCAGAAAAGTATCCGAATCAACAAACAGGTACTCCCACTTCTGTGGATTGCTATCTACTCCGCAGGTATGATGGGGAAAATCTTTTGGTATCACAGTTATCGTACCATCACAGTACGGAACTTTATTGTTTCCCAGATACATGGTTCCCTCACCGTAGCGGCAGACTCCTATCTCCAGATAATTGTGAAAATGCATGGGGTCTCTCCCATAAGGAACCACCCAATCTTCTCCCATCAGAGCAATCAGAGGAAATCCCTGAGGGGTTTCATAGTAGCGAAATTCAATTTTTTCCTTTGTTTTTTCTTTCATGTACGCTTAGTATTTCTCCTCTCAATATTCCCGGTTACGTATATTATTATAATAGGGAAAGCATGGAGATGCAACCGTTTTGGTGATACACAGGTTTCTTTTTATAAACCTGTTTAGTTCTGAACAGTTACATCTTTTTGAGAGGAGAACACTGATTTATTTCAAGTTATTCAATCAGATATTCCCAATCACCGCCGTGATCAGTTTTTTGAACTGTCCTGCCACCCGGTCTGCTGTTTCCTGCACTTCTTTATGATCCAGCTGCTTCGTGGTCATGCCTGCAGCCATATTGGTGATACAGGAAATGCCGCAGACCTCCATGCCCATATGGCGGGCTGCCATGGCTTCACAGGCAGTGCTCATGCCCACTGCATCAGCGCCCCAGCTTCTGTACATACGAATCTCCGCAGGCGTCTCGTAGGCAGGTCCCGTAAGCTGCACATAAACACCTTCCCGCAATCCAATGCCCAGTTCTGCCGCTTCTTTCTTAATGATGCCCCGAAGCCGCAGGCTGTACACCTCACTCATATCAGGGAAGCGGGTTCCCAGCTCATCCAGGTTCGGTCCGATTAACGGGCTCGGAATCCCTGTTGTAATGTGATCGGTAATCAGCATAAAATCCCCTGCATTGAAATTGGCATTTATGCCGCCTGCCGCATTGGTAAGAATCAGTTTTTTCGCTCCCAGCATTCCCATCAAACGGGTGGGCAGCACCACATCGGTCATGGGATATCCTTCGTAGAAATGAACTCTTCCCTGCATGATCACCACCGGCACTTCATTCACATAGCCCAATACAAATCTTCCCTTATGTCCCGGTACCGTTGAAACAGGAAATCCCTCAATCTCCGAATAGTCGATGGTCTGTTCAACGCGGATACTGTCTGCATAATCTCCCAGACCCGAGCCCAGAATCAAAGCCGTCTCCGGTCTGAAATCCGTTTTATTTCTGACACTGTTCAGACATACTTTTAATTTTTCATAAACTTCGTTCATTTTAAGCCCCCTCATTCAATTTTCTTATATTCACCTGATCTGATCGGACTTTTTTCATTCTTTTCCTGCCTCATCATTTTCTCAGTCCAGATCAATTTTCAGCGAAACAATCCGTTTCAGGCCTTCGTACTGCTCCTGACTGATGATGATCTGGTTTCCTTCCTTGCCGATCAGACCATCCTCCATGAATTTTTTCACAGCCCGGCTGATGCTTTTAACACAAAGGCCGGTTTCATCCGCCAGATTCTGCCGGTTTCCGCGGACGCGCAGGAGTCCGTTTCTGCTGTACCGCTCATAGCGCTCCACAAACAGCAGTGCCAGCCGGTCCGAGCCCTGAAGAAACAGAAACAGCCGGTTGTTCCGTCCCTCTTCAAGCAGGTATTCTCCCACCAGCTTCGCCTCATGCTTTAAAGCCTGAATATCAGAATACATCCATTTTTCAAATTTGCTTCTGGGGAGTTTTACCACCGTGCAATCGGTAATCGTCCGCAACGTCGTTCTGTAATTTTCCAGATCCATGATAAACTCCATTCCTCCGAAGGCATATACCCGGTTGAACTGCATATAATCATAGGGTGTCCCCCGGACACGGTAGTCAATTGCCTCAATAATGCCTCTTCCGATGAAAAAGATGGTATCCGCCGGTTCTCCTTCTCTGACGAAAACCTCCCCCTTTTTCAGTTCATCGATCTGAAACGCATCCATCAGCCACAACGGCGCACTCCGGAAATATTCCTCGAACTGCTCCTGTCTTTCCTGGTCAACATTTTTCAGGAACGGCAAAGCTTCATATAAAGGATTATGCTTCACCAAACTCCCCCCTTCCTGCTCCGCAGCTATATCAGTTCCTCCAGAACGGAACTTCCGATGGTTCCCTGCGGCATATCCACTCCGAAATTCTCTGCGATTGTGGCCCCGATGACCGCAAATGTATCCCGGTCATCCAGTGCACCGCCCTGTTTCATTGCCTTCGAATACGCAATAAGCGGCACATATTCTCTCGTATGATCCGTCCCGCTGTAGGTGGGATCGTTTCCATGGTCGGCCGTCAGAATCAGCAGATCATCCTCCCTCAATTTCTCCAGAAGCACGCCCAGATTCTGATCAAATTTCTCGATTTCCCTACCATAGCCCTCCACATTTCTGCGGTGGCCCCACAGCGCATCGAAATCCACCAGATTGACAAAACAGAGCCCCCGAAAATCCTTACTGCAGATTTCAATCGTCTGCTCCATGCCGTGAACCGAGCTGTCGGAATGATATGTTTCCGTAATGCCTTCTCCGCAGAAAATATCATGAATCTTGCCTACGCCGATCACATCCAGACCGGCATCCTGCAGCGCATTGAGTGCAGTTCTGCCCGTGGGTTTCAGCGCATAATCCCGGCGGTTGCTGGTCCGTTTGAACTCGCCTTTCTTTTTGCCTACATAGGGTCTTGCAATGACCCGTCCTACCCGCCACTCCTCTTTCAGTGTCAGTTCCCGGGCAATTTCGCAGCACCGGTACAGATTCTCCAGATCAAAGGTTTCCTCATTGCCGCAGATCTGCAGTACAGAATCCGCCGAAGTATAGACGATCATGGCACCGGTATTGATTTCTTCCTCTCCCAGCTCCTCGATGATCTGCGTACCGCTGGCGCTTTTATTACCTATGACACGTTTGCCGCACCGCTTTTCCAGCTCTGCAATCAGTTCCGGAGGAAATCCTGTATCGGTAAAGGTTTTAAACGGTTTCTCTGTCCGGATTCCCATCATTTCCCAGTGACCGGTCATGGTATCCTTACCGTTGCTGGCCTCGGAAAGACGCATATACCGTCCCATGGGATGTTCCACATCCTTCATATGCCCGCCGCTGTGCAGATTCAGCATCCCCAGCTTTTTCAGATTGGGAATCTCCAGGCTTCCCATCCGGTCCAGAATATGACCGAAGGTATCCACCCCTTCATCACCAAATGCAGCAGAATCCGGCATGGCACCGATTCCCAGCGAATCCAGTACGATTACAAAAATTCTTTTATATCG
>JBJELO010000179.1:0-2237 GCA_051879195.1 Lachnospiraceae bacterium | reverse complement strand
TGTGATTTATTTCAGGACTGGGAATCGGAGGAGTAGCGTATGCACGCAGAATATGAGAAGGCTGTAGAGAATCTGCACAGCGCGATTGCGCGGATAAGTGATAACATAGATGAACGAACAGATGAGCGGAATAGAATCAATGGGCCGGATGATCCGGATGTATTGGATGATCTTCTCTGGCAGGCTGTGATCGCCTGTCAGGGGGATACGTTCTGCACGGCTTCCGGTCTGCCCTTTTCCTATACGGTGAAGCGGAAAAAAGATGGGGAATACAGCGGGGAACTGCTTGTGTCCCGCAAGGAGGGAAGCAAGACACTGACCAGAAGTTCTGTCTTGCTGGCGTTCCATAAGGTGCTGAAGGAAATTGAAGTCGCAGATCGTGCTGACCGGGAAGGCGATGATGGTGATGATGGTGATGATACAGCGGTTCTTGTTCTGCCGGAATATAAAGGTCCCAAATCAATCGGCCAGATTTTTGGGATTTCCTATGTGTACAGTCTGTTCTGGAAGCTGGGGCTGATCAAGGTACCGGCGAAGGTGGAGGAGAAACTGAACAATCATGGTAGTTCGGGAAAATGTAGAAATTAACAATATTCCGAAGTAAGGAGGACGGTTATGGAACAGATTAAAAGAGATTTGTATTTCCGGCAGCAGGAAGAAAACCACATCATGGAAAATATCATTTATAATGAACTGCTTATCCGAGGGTTGAATGTGGATGTGGGTATTGTAGAGCACATGGAAAAGAATGAAAATGGAAAGTCTGTCCGCAAAAGGCTGGAGGTTGATTTTGTCTGCAATCGTGGTAATCAGAGATATTATATCCAGTCAGCGTTTGCAATTCCGAACAGCAGTAGGATGGAGCAGGAACAGAATTCACTGGTGCATATCGGAGATTCTTTCAAAAAAATAATTGTTGTGAAAGACAGGATTAAGCTGTGGCGTAATGAGAAGGGGATTGTGGTGATGGGAATTATGGACTTTCTGTTAAATCCCGGCAGTCTGGATCTTTGAGTTATGAATATAGTCTGTTCTGGGAGCAGAGGCTTATAAAGGTACCGGCGAAGGTGAAGGGAAAACTGAAAAAGATATGAAACAGTGATCGGCTATGATTGAAACTGAAAGATAATTGAAACTGAAAGATAATTGAGAGAGGCATTCTGCCGCAGGGATTCGGACTGTGGCGGGGTGCTTTTTTGGTGCGCAGTACCGTTGTGGAGAACATCTGAAAGGGAGCAGTTTGTCTGGACAAACTGCTCGGGGGGGGGTATACTTAAGGTGCTATTTTATTAGTCCGCAAAGCAGCTGACTGCTTTGGGATATCGGAAAACAGTTCCGGGAGGACAGGAGGTATTTGCGTATGAGGAAAGGCAGCAGTATCAGGTTATGGAAGCGTTGTTTGATTTTTCTGCTGGTGTTATGTATGATGAATTTAACATGGATACCGGAGGCAGATTCCACGGGGGTTTCGGGTACAGAGATTCAGATCGGGGCGATTCAGGCACAGGCAGCGGAGGCGTATCAGCATTTTTATTTTCAGGGCGGGCTGTTTATGCTTCCCAAAACTTCTCTGTCTTTTACCTGGACTTACATGAAAAAGGGGGACAGGGTTCAGTTTGTTGTGAAAAGCAACGGAACGCTGTATGTGGGTATTACCAGAATGTCAGATAAAAAGATGATAGGCTTCAAGCGGAGCAATAATTTTACAGTTTCGCTTAAGGTGCCGTCATCGGATTATTACAGGGTGTATATCGTAAACAATTCCACGCGGGCTGTGTCATTGCGGGGCGTGGCGGTATGTTCGAGGTAGAGGTGAGAAGATGAGCAGAAAGATAAAAGACCGGTGTAATCTGCAGTTTGCAGGAAAACAGAGCGAAAAAGACCAGGTGGAAGAAGCACTGGAAAGCCTCACAACCGCTCATTCTGTACTTGACGAACAGGAAGCGGAAGCTGTAAGGAAGAAGATACAGGAACTGCCGGATGAAATAAGGCAGTAAGCGCCCCTGCGCCCCCGTCAGATCCATCTTCATGTGATCTGGCGGGGGCGCAGGCTGTTTACGGACTGTCATGTTCCGTGAGAGATTTCAGATATTGCTTCAGCAGTTTTTGCTGTTTCGGATTCAGGCTTCGGTAAAATTCCAGTGCTTCTTTATCCTGTTTGGTGATTTCCATCGGGTCACCGGTGTCAGCCAGCAGTTCAGACAGGGTGATACCGAAAGCTTTGCTGAGTTTATCTA
>JBJELO010000178.1:0-2239 GCA_051879195.1 Lachnospiraceae bacterium | reverse complement strand
ATTATATTATGCAGAGCGCGGAGGTCGGCGTTGTTATGCTGATGTTCTGTGCAGGCATGGAAACGGATGTAAATGAACTGAAACAGGCCGGAAAAGCCTCTCTGGTCATTGCGCTGATCGGTGTTGTTGTACCGCTGGCCGGCGGATTTGCCGTTGCATCATTTTTCAACCGCCCCGGTGTAATCGAATCGGATGCAGGTGCCGGCACATTCCTTCAGAACCTGTTTATCGGCGTGATCCTGACAGCAACATCCGTCAGCATTACAGTTGAAACCCTGAAGGAACTGGGAAAACTGAAAACAAAGGCAGGTAATGCGATTCTGGGTGCTGCTGTCATCGATGATATTCTGGGCATTGTGGCGCTGACGGTCATCACCAGTATGGCGGACAGCTCCATCAATATCGGTATCGTTCTTCTGAAAATCCTGGGATTCTTCCTGTTTGCCGCAGCAGCAGGATACGCATTTTACAGATTCTACAATAAATGGAGTGCACGTTCCGAAAAGGGCCTGCAGCGCCACGCCATTGCAGCCTTTGTATTCTGCCTGCTGATGGCCTATGCTGCAGAGCAGTTCTTCGGTGTTGCAGATATTACAGGCGCTTATATCGCCGGTATGATTATTTCCATGACACAGAAGGAAAAATATCTGGCATCCCGCTTTGATATTCTGTCCTACCTGTATCTGTCACCGATTTTCTTTGCCAGTATCGGCCTGAAGGTCGTTCTTCCCAGCATGAGTGTACAGATTGTTGCCTTTGCGGTTCTTCTTACACTGGTTGCCATCCTGACCAAGGTAGTCGGATGTGGTCTGGGCGCAAAGCTGTTTCATTATACCAATACGGAAGCACTGCAGATCGGCGTCGGTATGATCTCCCGTGGTGAGGTGGCTTTGATCGTAGCCAGCAAGGGCGAGGCACTGGGCCTGATGAGTACGCAATTTATGGGTCCGGTCGTTATCGTGGTTATCATCACCACCATTGTAACGCCTATCCTGCTGAAGCCGGTATTCAATCTGCCGGATAAAAAGGGGAGTCTGCCCGGCGGGAAAATAAACAGGAAGAAGACGGCATAGGGAGAAAGCACGGATCGGGAGAATATGCTGCATTGAAGGCATATCTCCCCGATTATATGCAAAAATAACATGCTGCGGGTAGAAATACAAAGAGAAAGCAAAAAGATAATGATAAAAACCGAAAAAAGGAATTGACATAATTCTCATTCTATATTACAATAAAAAAGCTGGTTTGCGCCATGGCGGGCCCGGACATCCCGGTATAGCTGCACAATCGGTAACTTATTCATGTCGATAGGTGGACAGATACGGAACCTCTCCAACTCCGAAGCTGTTCGTGTTCGATTCATAGATATTTTTAATCAGGAGGAATTTCCCATGAAGACTTATGTGCCCAGCGCATCTTCAATCGAAAGAAAATGGTATGTAGTTGATGCTACCGGTATGACTCTTGGTCGCCTGGCATCAGAAGTTGCAGCAATTTTAAGAGGTAAGAAGAAAGCTATTTTCACACCTCATCTTGATACAGGTGATTATGTTATCGTTGTAAATGCAGACAAGATTAAAGTAACCGGTAAGAAACTGGATCAGAAGGTTTACTACAGCCACTCAGACTATGTTGGCGGTATGAAGACCACTACTTTAAAAGAAATGCTCGCTAAGAAACCCGAAAGAGTTGTTGAACTGGCTGTTAAAGGCATGCTTCCCAAAGGACCTTTAGGAAGACAGATGTACAAAAAACTGTTTGTTTACGCTGGACCTGATCACAAACATGCTGCTCAGAAGCCTGAAGTAATCACTTTTTAAGAGGTCTGAAAGGAGAATATAACAATGGCTAAAGTATCTTACTATGGAACAGGTAGAAGAAAAACAAGTGTTGCCAGAGTTTACTTAACACCTGGTACAGGCAACATCGTTATCAATAAAAGAGGCATCGATGAATATTTCGGTCTTGAAACATTAAAGGTGACTGTACGTCAGCCCCTGGTTGCAACCGAAACTTTAGATAAATTTGACGTTATGGTTAACGTATACGGCGGCGGCTTCACAGGTCAGGCAGGTGCCATCAGACATGGTATCTCCAGAGCTTTATTAAAAGCCGATCCCGACTATCGTCCCGTACTGAAGAAAGCAGGCTTCCTGACAAGAGACCCTCGTATGAAAGAAAGAAAGAAATACGGTCTCAAAGCAGCAAGACGTGCACCTCAGTTCAGCAAGAGATAATC
>JBJELO010000177.1:0-2242 GCA_051879195.1 Lachnospiraceae bacterium | reverse complement strand
CTGCTGAATTTTATTGAATTGTCATCGCTGATAATGCGTGTAATTTTTTTTGTGGCAATCAATTCATCAACAGCTTTTCTTAATTTCCGTGTGATTCCTTTATACCCCATCGCTTTTGAAAGCTCTGTCAGTGTCAGGGGATTATCCTTTAAAATATCCAGAATCCTTTCTGTGTAGACACTGCTGACAGCTTTCTTTCCTGAAATGAAATAATCGTGAACCGGGATCGTAACGGAAAGATAGTCCCGATCCGGATTCATGTCAAATTTCAAAGGCCCGGAACCATTTTTTTTCAGCGCATTCAGAGCATTGGGAAAACCGGTATTCCGCCCTTCAATCAGCTTCAGTTCCTTCAGAAAATCACCGATTCTTCTGTTTCGATAAACCCTTGCCCGGATATGATAGTCTCTGATATCCTGATCGGTTATGCTTCGATCAAATCCGGGAAAACTGGTTATCTCAATCGCTTCCGGAGTAATTCTCACTGTAATCGGTTCATTAACCTGATAGGACCGATGATAGACTGCATTGGCCAGAATTTCTTCAACCGCAGCATAAGGATAGTTGTAGATTCTGGTTGCTTCTGCGCAGTTCCTGTCCTTGATCACAACTTCTTTAATTGTGTAGTTTTTCAGATAAGCAAGAGCATCCTTCAACTGACGCTGGATAGGACCGGTAAAAACCTTTTCTGTCATGTTGGTTCCGGTTGGATCCGGAATATCGACAACCTCAATTCTGGCATAGCGAAAATATTTGTGAATCTTCTCCGAGAACATGAGAATACCAACGTTCAGCGGCCGCAGATCTTCGGGAGGACCATCAAGGAGCTGCATATCTCTGGCAAGATCCGGTGTGTCCTTTGTCAGAGAATACTGATACAGATCACTACCGATTTCTTTCAGATGACTGCGGAGAAGTGCAATATCCAGATCAGAGATATCTGCTCTTAAATTGGGTCGGTCATCAAACGGTATATTCGAAGAAACATAAAAAAGTTCTCTTTCTTCCTGGCTTGAAGCTATCACGCTGCTGGAAAATTTACGGATATAGTAGCGCTTTACAGATTGCTTTTTCGTAACGTCTTCCGGAGCTTTGTATGGCCGTCCATAGCCCCCGGCAACCCATATTACGATTACATAAACATCGTGGTACATAACAGGTTCTGCAACCGGCTCATACAATGGTTCAATAAAATGACAATGTTCACGAAGTTTTTTCAGAATACCGTCAATACGGTCCTGAGAAATTCCCCTGACAGGGAATCTGGGAGAACCATTATCCTCTTCAACACCGATAACAATATAACCTCCGCCCATATTATCCAGGTCATTTGCGAAAGCACAGATAGAACGGATAACAGAAGCGGGATTATAATCGGATTTAAATTCAATTCTATTTGATTCAACAATTCTGCGATTGATAAGATCATCAATATTAACGGGTATAGCCATCTGTATGCACCTCCTCTCTTTAAATAGTATAGTGCTGGACAAAAATATTGTCAAGTCACTCGACAAAAATCCGGAATTTCTGTATACATTTCAGATATTTGTTACTGTTCAGAGCCAAGCAGATTTACACAAAAAGTGCGACGAATGCTTGCATTCACGAGCACTTTTTTGTAAATCTATCTGGCGGATACGCCACACCGAGGAAACACGCAGTGTTTTCGAGGTTGGCTCTGAACAGTAACCAAATATTTTCTAATTTTCCCCCTGCCAGCCTCATTTCCTCTTGCAAAATCCTCTTTTCGGATTTATACTATAACAAATCGAACGGGGAGCTGGCCAGAGCCGGCTGAGAGGAAACTGGATTCGTTTCGACCCGATATACCTGATTTGGATAATGCCAACGTAGGGATCATATTGAAACGTAACCTGTTATTTCAGAGAGATGCCCTGCGCATCTCTCTTTTTTTGGCAGCTGGTCAACAGAGCATTGCGAATATCCGCTGAGCAGTTACCGTTCACACCAAAAAGGAGGAAAATATTATGAAACGCAATTCACACAGTACCACACAGAAACTGGCGCTGGCCGGCGTATTTATTGCCGTTGCTGTTGCCGGCAGCATGCTGAGTTTCCCCATTGCCGGAAGCAAATGTGCTCCGGTTCAGCATATGGTCAATGTACTGGCAGCTGTACTGCTTGGTCCCGGCTGGGGCATCGGCATGGCTTTCTGTGCCAGCCTGATCCGCAATCTGCTGGGACTGGGAAGCCTGATGGCATTCCCCGGAAGCATGGT
>JBJELO010000176.1:0-2249 GCA_051879195.1 Lachnospiraceae bacterium | reverse complement strand
GCAATGCCGTTGTCTTCGAGATACCGTTCAATTCCCGCCGCAATTTCCTCAGTAGCCCGCGGATTGTTGAAATTGGCTGTTCCCACGGAAATACCGGCTGCACCGGCCAGGATGAATTCGATGGCATCTTCCCAGGTGGCAATGCCGCCCATTCCGATGATGGGCACCTTAACCGCCTGAGCCACCTGATAAACCATGCGGACTGCCACCGGCTTGATGGCAGGGCCTGACAGACCTCCCGTTTTATTGGCCAGAGCAAAACACCGTTTCTGGATATCGATCTTCATACCGGTGAGGGTGTTGATCAGGGAAATTACGTCTGCACCGCCGGCTTCCACTGCTCTTGCCATTTCGGTGATATCGGTCACATTGGGACTCAGTTTCATGATAATAGGCTGTTTTGCCTTTTCCTTCACTGCTTTTGTAATGGCATATGCAGCCTCTGCTTTCTGACCGAAAGCAATGCCTCCTTCTTTTACGTTGGGGCAGGAAATGTTGATCTCCAGCATATCCACCGGCTGTTCTCCCAGCCGTTCCACCACTTCCAGATAGTCCTCAGTGGATTTACCGCACACATTAACGATAATCTTCGTATCATATTTTTTCAGAAAAGGGATATCCCGTTCGCAGAACAGGTCAATGCCCGGATTCTGCAGTCCGATGGCATTGATCATGCCGCTGGCGGTCTCCGCAATGCGGGGTGTGGGATTGCCAGGCCAGGGTACATTGGCAACACCTTTGGTCACTACGGCTCCCAGTTTATTCAGATCCACAAACTCTGCGAATTCTGCGCCGGAACCGAAAGTTCCTGAAGCGGTCATTACGGGATTTTTCAGGGTAACTCCTGCAAGATTAACGGATGTATTGGCCATCAGATTTCCACCTCCTGCGCATTGAATACGGGACCTTCCTTGCAGATCCGCTTGTTGTTTACATTGGTATGAGCATCCTTATCTTTTGATTTGCAGACACAGGCCAGACAGGCTCCGATGCCGCAGGCCATCTTCTCCTCCAGGGAAATCCATGCTTCCATGCCGTTTTCCTCTGCATAGGCTTTCAGTGCCCGCAGCATGGGCATGGGACCGCAGGCATACAGCACATCAGCCCGGATTCCAGCTGCTTTCATGGCATCGATTACGTTGCCCTTTGTGCCGAAACTGCCGTCTTCCGTGGCAATATAGAGCGCATCGGCAGCCTCCTCAAACTGTTCTTTTAAAAACATCTGGCTGTTCCGGTACCCCATGACCGCGATCTTTTTGCCGGACAGCTGTTTCGAAAGCTCCAGCATGGGCGGCACACCGATTCCGCCGCCGACTACGACCGCTGTTCCTTCCCGGTCCAGCGGAAATCCGTTGCCGAGAGGTCCTGTAATCTCAATATCCATACCTGCTTTGTAAGAAGCAAATTCTGCCGTTCCTTTTCCCACAATACGGTATACGATCCGCAGCTGATTCTCCTGAATCTCACAGATGCTGATGGGACGGGGCAGCATGCGTGAGCCGTCCTTACAGTATACGGAAATAAACTGGCCGGGCCTTGCCTCACCGGCTATCCGTTCGGTACGGATCCACATACTGCAGATACCGTCTGCCAGAGTTTCCTGGGAAACCACGCTGGCTGTTTCTTTATATGTTGACATAGTATGTCCTCCTCTTATTAACAGTCCTTGAATACCACTTTTCCATCACAGATGGTATATTTTACCCGTCCGGTCAGCTCCCTGCCGGTAAACGGTGTATTTTTGCCTTTGGAAGCAAATTCTTCCGGATTGACGATCCATTTTTCCTTCAGGTCAACGATAGCGATATCGGCGCATTTTCCCACGGAAATATCACCCTTCGGAATACCGATGACTTTCGCAGGCTCCAGAGACATGTGAGCCGCCAGTTCCATGGGGGTCAGATAACCGCCCTCCACCAGCTCCGTAACAGAAAGTCCGAATGCGGTCTCCAGGCCGACAATGCCGAAAGCTGCCTTTTTCATGGAGCAGTTTTTCTCTTCAGCGGAATGAGGCGCATGGTCTGTGGAAATACAGGTCATAATGCCCGCCTTGATCCCGTCTTTCAGTGCCTGTACATCATCCTTCCCACGCAGAGGCGGATTCATCTTGAAACGGCCGTGATCTTCCGTAATATCCTCTTCGCTCATGGCAAAATGGTGCGGGCAGACTTCGGCACTGACAGGCAGTCCCTTTGCTCTTGCCTGTTCCACCATGGGAACGCTGTATTTTGTAGAACAGTGGCACAGAT
>JBJELO010000175.1:0-10109 GCA_051879195.1 Lachnospiraceae bacterium | reverse complement strand
ACCGGACATACAGGAGTACTTGCAGTAACCTTAAATCCTTCGGGTGCCTGTGCGATATAATCCGTATGGCTCATCCAGCATACTGTCTTTTCAGATACACCCTCAAATAATGCATCTGTTGTATCAACGGTTACTTCCGTATGACCGTATTCACTGACCGGTGCTGTTTTTACTTCGCCGCCCAGTGTGTATGCCATCAGCTGTGAACCATAGCAGATACCAAGAATGGGAATTCCAGCTTCAAAAATTGCTTTCTCATAATGAGGTGAAGTTTCGTCATATACACTGTTGGGACCGCCTGTGAAAATGATTCCTTTCGGATTCATCTTTTTAATTTCATCCAGGCTCATGGTATAGGGTTTGACTTCACAATAGACGTTGCATTCTCTGACACGTCTTGCAATCAGCTGATTGTACTGTCCGCCAAAGTCCAGTACGATAACTAACTCTCTTTCCATGTTTTCCTCCTGTCGCGCTGTGAGACGCATAAGTAAATTCGGGAATGTATACATTTCGAAATACAGGATTCCGACTCAGCTATACATTCCCCGATTTTTGTGATCTTTTTGATTTTTCAATCGTCTTCTTCTACCGGAGATTCGTCTGACGGAGAATCTTCTGACGAAGCTTCCTCTGTCATCTCCTCTGAAGATGCACCGGCTTCTTCTGCGGCTTCTTCTTTTACGGATTCCTCATCTGCCTTCTCTGCTTCATCTGTTTTCTTTGCTTCATCTGCAGAATCAGCGACTTCCACATCAGACAGTTCCGCGCCGCAGGTGTTGCAGAAGCGGGAACCTGCAGGAGATTTGGCTCCGCACTCCGGACAGGTCACCGTCTTTTTCAGCTTATCCAGCTCGGCTTCGAAGTTGATCATCTTTTCCTTGCTGTCAGCTACTTTCTGAAGCAGCGGGATAAATACTTCATCAATTTCTCCGGATGCATGAGCGCAGAATAACTTACCAATCTCCATGTACGTGTTGCTCATCTTCAGTTCTTCAGCTTTCATGTCCGCTTTTATCTTTGCAATCGCTGCAGCTTCTCTGGCTGCATCCATCGCTTTTTTTCCATTCTCTTTCAAAAATTCGCTAAAACCATCTATGGGCATCACAAATCCCCTCCTTCTCCAGCTTTAAAGGTTTTTGCAACGATTCAATGCGGTTCAGTTTCTGCTGAACTGCTGCGTTTTATTCTTAGTTTTTCATCTTACCTTAATCTGATGCTGTGTCATTGGTCATATCTGCATATATCACGATCCGAACTTACTGCAGCCTGCGTCCATATGGATGGGCCGCTCTCCTGCCGGATCTGCAAATACACGTATTCCAATTATAATGAACCGAAAAACAAAAGTCAACTACTCTGCTGATTTTCCGGCATCAGATATTTTTTCAGATATTTTCCGGTGTAGGACTGTTCACACTGTACGATTTCCTCCGGTGTTCCTTTGGCAATGACGGTTCCGCCGCCGCTTCCGCCTTCCGGTCCCATATCGATGATATAGTCTGCGGTCTTGATGACATCCAGATTGTGTTCAATGACAATAACCGTATTGCCGCCTTCTGCCAGACGTTCCAGAATCTGAATCAGTTTGTGCACATCGGCAAAATGCAGGCCGGTTGTGGGCTCGTCCAGGATATATATGGTCTTCCCGGTACTGCGCCGGCTCAGTTCCGTTGCCAGTTTAATCCTCTGTGCTTCACCTCCGGACAGAGTTGTGGAAGGCTGTCCCAGCTTAATATAGGAAAGTCCCACATCCTTCAGCGTTTCAATCTTTCTCTGAATGGAAGGCAGATTTTTGAAAAATTCCACTGCTTCTTCCACTGTCATGTCAAGAACATCGAAAATATTCTTATCCTTATAATGTACTTCCAGTGTTTCCCGGTTGTACCGCTTTCCGTTGCAGACATCACAGGGTACATAAACATCCGGCAGGAAATGCATCTCAATTTTCAGGATACCATCACCGCCGCAGGCTTCGCACCGGCCTCCTTTTACATTGAAGCTGAACCTGCCTTTTTTGTACCCTCTTGCTTTCGCATCCGGCGTGGTGGCAAAAAGATCGCGGATCTGATCAAATACACCGGTATAAGTGGCCGGATTGGAACGAGGTGTTCTTCCGATGGGCGACTGATCGATTACGATTACTTTATCCAGCTGCTCCACACCTTCGATACTGTCGTGTTTTCCGGGTATGGTATGCGCACGGTTCAGCTTACGTGCCAGTGCTTTGTAAAGGATCTCATTGACCAGTGAGCTTTTACCGGATCCGGAAACTCCCGTTACACATGTAAATACACCCAGCGGAAAGTCAACATCTATATGGCGCAGATTATTCTCCGCAGCGCCTTTTACATGCAGCCAGCCTGCAGGTGTCCTGCGTGTTTCCGGCACCGGAATCTTCAGACGGCCGCTCAGGTAAGCGCCGGTTATGGATTTCCGGCTTTTCATAATCTGAGCTGCAGTGCCCTGGGCAATGACTTCTCCACCGTGTTCGCCGGCGCCGGGCCCGATATCCACAATATAGTCGGCCGCATACATGGTATCCTCATCATGCTCCACCACGATGACGCTGTTGCCCAGGTCACGCAGCTGCTTCAGGGTATGAATCAGTTTGTCATTGTCCCTCTGATGCAGTCCGATACTGGGTTCATCCAGAATATACGCCACACCCACCAGACCGGAACCGATCTGTGTAGCCAGACGGATTCTCTGTGCTTCCCCGCCGGACAGTGTGCCGGTTGCCCGTGACAGAGACAGATAATCAAGGCCCACATCGATCAGAAACTGAATGCGCGACCGGATTTCCTTCAAAACCTGATTGCCGATCGCCTTCTGCATATCCGTCAGCTGCATATGTCCCAGAAAATCATGAAATTCACCGATTGACATCTGTGTCATCTCGTAAATGTTAAGACCGCTGACAGTAACAGCAAGAGATGATCGCTTCAAACGCTGTCCGCCGCAGAGCTTACAGGGTGTAATGCGCATATAGCTTTCATACTCAGCCTTTGACGTCTCTGAACCGGTCTCCCGGTAGCGGCGTTCCATATTTTTAATCAGTCCCTCAAAAGCCACATCATAAACGCCTTCGCCGCGCATGCCTTTATAATGAACCTTGACCGCATGGCCGCCGGTTCCATGAATCAGTATGTCATAAATCTCTTTCGGATATTCATTAAACGGTGTATCCAGACTGAAATGATATTCTTCCGACAAAGCCGTAAGAATTGCATGGGTGAAACTGGATTTATCCATACAGCTTTGCCATCCCGTCACTGCAATCGCACCCTGGGCAATACTCAGTGAAGGATCGGGAATCATCATATCCACATCAAATTCCATCTTGTAACCCAGTCCGGAGCAATCGGGGCAGGCACCGAACGGATTGTTGAATGAAAAGCTCCGCGGCTCCACCTCTTCAATACTGATGCCGCAGTCCGGACAGGCAAAGCTGGTGCTGAACCTAAGCGGTTCGCCGCCTACAACATCCACAACCATCAGCCCGTCAGTCAGTCCCAGAACTGTCTCAATGGAGTCGGACAGTCGCCGTTCAATTCCCTCTTTGATAACCAGACGATCTACAACGATTTCAATATTATGCTTGATGTTCTTGTCCAGTTCGATTTTCTCGCTGAGCTCATACATATTGTCATCAACGATTACCCGCACGTATCCGCTCTTTTTGGCATTCTCCAGAACTTTTTCATGACGGCCCTTCCGCCCCCGGACAACAGGTGCCAGAAGCTGGATTCTGGTTCTCTCCGGCAGCTTCATCAGCTGATTCACCATCTGGTCCACGCTCTGTTTCCTGATCTCCCTGCCGCACTGCGGGCAATGCACAATACCGGTTCTCGCATACAGAAGCCGAAGATAATCGTAAATTTCCGTCACCGTGCCCACTGTGGAACGGGGATTGCGGTTCGTCGATTTCTGATCAATGGAAATAGCCGGTGGCAGCCCCTCGATGCTCTCCACATCCGGTTTTTCCATCTGACCAAGAAACTGTCTCGCATAGGAAGACAGAGATTCCATATACCGTCTCTGCCCTTCCGCGTAAATTGTGTCAAATGCCAGTGAAGATTTACCCGAACCGCTCAAACCGGTCAGTACCACCAGCTTATTCCTCGGAATATCAATCGATATATTCTTCAGATTATGCTCATGTGCTCCACGTATACTGATATATTTCATTTTCGTTCCCATAACTGCTGTTCCCTGTTTCAATCCTTTTCTATATAGTCTTCTATGATCTGCAGCGGCTCAAATCATTCCTGTTCTGAACAGCTGCTGTTTTTATTCTCATTTTCTAATCCGAACTTCTTTTTAATCCGAACTTCTTCCTAATCCAGATATTTTTTCAATTCCAGCATCCTGTCACGCAGCTGCGCTGCTTCCTCGAAATTCAGTTCCGCAGCGGCCTGTGTCATCTTCTTTTTGATCTGCGCTATCAGCTTCTGCAGTTCCCTGCGGTCCATGGATTCAGGATCCTTGTCCAGCGTCTTTTTGCCGGGTACGGCTTCTTTGGAAATGCGGATCAGATCCCGGACTGCTTTATGAATCGTCTGCGGCGTGATTCCATGCTTCTCATTGTAGGCTTCCTGAATTGCCCGCCTCCGGTTCGTCTCATCAATGGCTTCCCGCATGGAATCCGTGATCGTGTCTGCATACATTACCACATGTCCATCCGCGTTGCGGGCGGCACGCCCGATGGTCTGAATCAGAGAAGTCCGCGAACGCAGGAATCCTTCCTTGTCCGCATCCAGAATGGCCACCATGCTGATCTCCGGAATATCCAGGCCTTCTCTCAGCAGGTTGATCCCCACCAGAACGTCAAATACATCAAGGCGCATATCACGGATAATCTCCGAGCGTTCCAGTGTATCGATATCGGAATGCAGATAGCGCACCCGGATCCCCACCTCTTTCATATAGGAAGTCAGATCCTCCGCCATCCGTTTCGTCAGTGTCGTCACCAGAACCTTGTACTTTTTGTCCACTTCCAGACGAATCCGCCCGATCAGATCATCAATCTGGCCTTCCACCGGACATACCTCAATCTTCGGATCCAGAAGACCCGTGGGGCGGATGATCTGTTCCACCCGCATCAGCTCATGAGTGTCCTCGTAAACATTAGGAGTCGCAGAGACAAACATCATCTGATCAATATGAGACTCAAATTCAGAAAATTCCAGCGGACGGTTATCCAGGGCAGAGGGCAGACGAAAACCGTAATCCACAAGAGTCTGTTTCCGGGACCGGTCGCCGGCATACATCCCCCGCACCTGCGGTATGGTAATATGCGACTCATCCACAATGATCAGGAATTCTTCCGGAAAATAATCCAGCAGTGTATACGGAGGCGTACCCGGCTCCAGACCGGTCAGATGTCTTGAATAATTCTCAATCCCGCTGCAGAATCCGGTCTCTCTCAGCATCTCCACATCGTAATTGGTCCTCTCCGTGATCCTCTGGGCCTCCAGAAGTTTATCTTCACTGCGGAACCATGCAGCCCGCTCCTGCATCTCATCCTCAATGGCCTCCGCCGCCTTCTCAATCTGCTCCTTCGGCACCACGTAATGGGAGGCAGGGAAAATAGCTATATGACTCAGCTCTGCTTTAATCTCCCCGGTGATCACATCGATTTCCACAATCCTTTCAATCTCATCCCCGAAAAATTCAATACGAATCGCCTGATCCGTTGCCGCCGCCAGATAAACCTCCAGAACATCCCCCCGCACCCGGAACGTGGCCCTGTGAAAATCCATATCATTGCGCGTATACTGGATGGCAATCAGGCGGTCAATAATCTCATCACGGTCCCTTTCCATCCCCGGCCGCAGAGAAATCACCAGATTCTTGTAATCCACAGGCGAACCCAGACCGTAAATACAGGAAACGGATGCCACAATAATAACATCATTCCGCTCCGCCAGAGCAGCTGTCGCGGAATGGCGCAGTTTATCGATCTCCTCATTGATAGCGGAATCTTTCTCAATGTAGGTATCCGTAGAAGGGACATACGCCTCGGGCTGGTAATAATCATAGTAGGACACAAAGTACTCCACCGCATTCTCCGGGAAGAATTCTTTAAATTCCCCATACAGCTGAGCAGCCAGTGTCTTATTATGGGCAATGATCAGAGCAGGTTTATTCAGCTGTTCAATTACATTCGCCATGGTAAAGGTCTTGCCGGAACCGGTGACACCGAGAAGCGTCTGGAACTGGTTCCCCTCTCTGAAGCCTCTGACCAGGGCATCTATCGCCTGCGGCTGGTCGCCGGTAGGTTTAAATTCGGAGTGTAATATGAATTTATCCACGATTTTCCTCCTTTTTTCACGCATTTGTTATGATTACTATGATTTCAAAATTTATTCGCGTAACTGATGAGAATCCAATTTGTTAAGATTCGACTTGTTTTTTCATAAGTACTGTTTCTCCATCTTCAGATTGTGCTGTAACTGTTCTTTGTACAGTATAACATCAGAATTCAAAAAAGTACAGAACAAAATGAACGTTTGTTCTGTACTTTTTTGAAATACTCTAAAAAACTCAGTCCTTCCTGGAAAAGCTTTTTATACAACAGCAGCAAAGTGGTGCCGGAGTTAACTTCGGCACCACTTTGTTTACATCTAGGAAGAACTTTATACTTATATAATCGCCTTTTTCTTTTATTGCTCTGCCGGACCTTTTCGAAATAAATCCAGCGGATTCATTGTCACAAGTACTGCTCCAAGTACAATAATAACAGATCCTGCTACTATAGTAACCGTCAATTCCTGTCCCAGGAATAATACACAGAACAGCACTCCCCAAAACGCATAGGTAACGTTCAGTGACATACCGATGGCACATCCTACCAGCGCATTACTTTTGTACCATGTCAGGAAAGAAACAGCTGCAGCAAGTCCCGCAACAAGAAGCCATACAACCGGAATTCCTGCTTTCATCGTACCGGCCAGCAACGGCAATGCACCAATAACCGGAACAATAATCACCAGATCCACGATACCTGAAATCAATTCCCGCAAATTAACAGAGATGTCCGGATCCAGCTCTTCTCCGCTGAAACTGGAAAACATACCCTCAAGTCCCCAGCAGATTGCAGCAAGCAGAGCACAGATAATTCCAAGTGTAAAATTGGAACTTCCTTCCGGTTTTACCCAGTTGATAATAATCGCACCTGCCACACAGATGATCATGCCCGCAACCACTCTTTTCGTCGGTTTCTGTTTTAGAAAAATCCACGAAAAAATTGCACCGAATAAACTGCATGTCGCTGAGATCGGAATTGCGTAAGCTCCTGCAAGTGCCAGCCCGATCAGGTACGCCCCGTTTGCTACCGGACCTCCAAGTAAAGATCCCAGCGCAACCACTTTCCCTGATTTTGTTTTCAGACAGAGCGGTACCTCTGCCAGTTTTCCACGCTTTGCATTATAGATGGAAAGCCAGATTCCTGCAAACAGGTCATTTAATCCCGAGCACACATATGGTGCGGCAAGCAGTCCCACAGCACCGGCGAGAGGTTCATAATATCCTGCAACCAAAACCAGCGTTGTATAGATTCCGTACGTCAATCCGGATATTAATCCGGACCAGATGCCGATAGCATGTGTTTTATCTGATGTCGTCATTTCTCTTCCTCCTGAAAATTAGTCATAAGCCCTCCTGAACAGCTGTCTGATATGTTCAGCCTCAGGACGTCTCGGATTGGTCACTGTACAGCGATCTTTCAGAGCACTTTCCGTCATACGCTCAATCGCATTCATATATTCCTCTTTATCAATATTTAACTCAGAAAAAGACAGCGGTATACCGATTCGTCTCATCAGTTCACGAATCTGTCGTGTCAAAGCATAAATGGCAGCTTTGTTTGATCTGCCGGATATTCCGAATATTCCTGCAATTTCAAGATAACGGAGCAGAGCATCTGTCTCTCCCGGCATAATAAGGCCTGCATTATATTCCATGATCATCGGCAAAAGTATTGCATTGCACCTGCCATGGGGAATATGAAACTGCGCTCCCAGTGCATGTGCCATACTGTGGCAGATTCCCAGTGAAGCGGTGTTGAAGGCAGCTCCTGCCATACATGACGCATTGTGCATATGTTCTCTGGCCTCCAGATCTCCGCCGTCTGTCACGCACCGTTCCAGATAATCCCGGACTGTCCGCATGGCTTTTTCTGCCATTGCATCCGTAAAATCATTGGCCTTAACAGAAACATATGCTTCCAGAGCATGGGTCAGTACGTCCATTCCCGTATCTGCCGTAATTCCCGGCGGAACAGTAGCTGTCAGCATGGGGTCCAGAAAAACCACATCCGGAACCAGGCTCGGATCGATCAGCGGATATTTTGTTCCTGCATCGTGATCCGATATTACGGCAAAAGATGTCACTTCACTTCCCGTTCCGCTGGTTGTCGGTATTGCAATCATCTGTGGCTTTTCAAGCTGATTCATCATGGTGTACAGGTGAACAACCGCTTTTGCCGTATCAATGGCGGAACCTCCGCCAATGGCAAAAACCGTATCCGGTCTGAACTGATTCAGCTGATTCAGGCCTTTTTGTATTACGGTCATATCCGGATCCGGAATCACGTCTGCAAAAATCCGGTAATCTGCATGTATTTTATGAAGTTCTGACACAATCAGATCGGTTTTTTTCGATTTCAGAATAAAAGGATCACAAAAAATGAATGCTTTCTCTATCATATACTCACGAATTTTTTCGCAGGAATCTGTTCCGGCATATATTTTCGTTTTTAAAATAAATTCATCCAAAATGCATCCTCCTTTCCCGTTTTTTCACTATGTTTCAATTTACTGTTTTAAAGAATTTTCCGTATCGGAATCATTATTTCCGTTACAAATTCATCAAGTATTTCTGAACTCCAGTAATCCAGTACATATCGTTCAATCGATTTTTCCTCACAGACAAATCCCTGTTCTTCTGCATAATCAAGAATTTTCTGATAACTTTCTGCGATATTATCGTATCCACCCACATGGTAAACGGAAGCTACCATCTGCCCCTCTGAAGCCAGAATATTAGTTCTTCTGTCACATTCTCCTATAATCTGCTGCATGATTCGGGATGTCCGGCACACTCCCGCCATCTTTTCCCGGTAAGAAGAATATTCTATCATGACCGGACCGGTAATCGAACAGTTCATGCCGTCAAGATAATCTGTCCAGGGTATATTGATTATTGAGTTTCTATAGTCATAATCAAATTCCTGATCCAGATACACCAGTTCCTGTGCCGGCTGGTATTTGATACTCACCGGATGTACACTCTGCATGGATACAAGTTTGGCTTCCTCTATCATCTCATACCAGTCATTCACAGCTTTATAGCTGTTGTGAATCTGTTGTTCAATCCGGCTTAATTCCAGAAGCTTTTTCCGGAAATTATCTTCCATAATCTGATAGGACTCTCCGTTCAGAATGCTTATCATTTCCTCCAGCTTGAATCCCATCTGCTTATAATATTTGATAACGGGAATTTTCAATAATGTTTCATCACTGTAGTATCGATATCCGGTTTCATCACTTACATAGTCCGGCTTCAATGCTCCGATTTTGTCATAAAAACGCAGTGTTTTTGTAGAAATATTGCAAATTTTACCGGCTTCTCCAATCGAATACATTTTTTTCTTATCTTCTGTTTCTTTTCCCATGTGGTTTCCTCTTTTCCGGTCATCCGCCAGATACAGATTCCCTGAAACCATCCTCACCTGAGGATGGTCCCCGGGAAATCAGGTCTGCTTTTAAACAGACCCGGGTTCTTTTCCTGCGGAAGGATTATTCAGCAGACGGGAGAATACTTTCCACTTCCTGATGAGGGCGGGGGATTACATGTACAGAAAGAAGTTCGCCAACTCTCTGTGCTGCTGCTGCTCCGGCATCTGTAGCTGCTTTAACAGCTCCTACATCACCGCGAACCATAACTGTAACCAGACCGCCGCCTACAAATTCTCTTCCGATCAGATACACGTTTGCTGCTTTTACCATAGCATCTGCTGCTTCAATTGCTCCGATTAAACCTTTTGTTTCGATCATTCCTAATGCATCATATTTTGTCATTTTAATTTCCTCCTATTTTAAATG
>JBJELO010000174.1:8768-10340 GCA_051879195.1 Lachnospiraceae bacterium | reverse complement strand
ATTATCAAGGTGCATAAGCGTTGAAAATAACTCATTTGACGCTTACATCATTACATGCAGAAATACCAGGAAGCCAGAAAAAGAGCTCCCAGGGGGAGATACAGAAGCAGAAAACCTGCAGCCAGTGCAGCAGGCTTCCGGCTGCGAAGCAGCGGGAACTTTCTGCGTACTTTATTCTCCGACAAAAGAAGTACCGGCAGGAACAGCATGATAGCAGCCAGAACAACCCGGCAGATATGAAAAATCAGAACACCATCTGTCATGTACTGCGGTGAGAGACTGAGTGCGTACAGAATCCCCACACAGGCTGTCATATGATAAAAAACAGAAACGAACATGTAAAAAGGATTGCCTGCCCGATAGCCCAGCAGTTTGCGGCCCGCAGGACGTGCTTTCCTGCGTTTCCGGGTGGAAGGAGACTCCGAAACGGAAGGTCTGTGTTCGCCGGCCTCTGCATCGGAACCGGATTCGGAAAGGTGTTGTGTTTTTTCTGCGTCCGGTATCTGCATCTTTTTAGAAGGTGCGGTCTGCGCTTTTTCCGGAAAATCCGGATAATGAATTGCGGGGCCGGAATCAGGGCTGAAGTAAATCGTGTTCTGTTTTCCGGAATCATTTAATTGTGTCAGATCGGCATTGCAGAAAGGACAGCGGGATGCTGTGCCGGATACGTCTTTCTGACAATTGGGACATTTAATCAAAAAAGCCATAACAAATTCTCCCCTGGATTTAATGTATCTACCAGTATAGCACGAAAGCAGGAGGGATTCCATAGGCAAGTCGTGCATATATTTTGATAAAAACATCTGGTGAAAATATGTATCGCTCTTCTGTGTTCCGGATGATCCGGCCTGTGGCACTTTCCTGGTTTGTTTCCGCGGCATCAGTCTTTCTTCTTTCCTGGTGCCTGTACGTAATGGAATGGGAGGCTGCCGGTTCTGAAATGGCTGTCCGTCTGGTGTATTTTGTTTCCTGCCTGGCGGGGGGCTTTCTGGCGGGCAGAGAATTCAGGGAAAGGCGTTTGTTGTGGGGGATTTTCTGTGGAATTCTGTATGCGCTGATTCTTCTTACAGTATCGCAGCTGACAGGCGGCCTGGGCAGCAGCAGTATCCCGGAGATTGCTGTGATTTTCGCAATCTGTGCCGGAGGAGGTGCGGCAGGCAGTTTCTTCAGCTGAAAATGTCAGAAACAACAGGGAAACTGTAGAAAAATTCGGGAACCGGCTAAAAAAAAACAGCTGTGTACAAAAAAAGTAATTGAAATTATGAAGAGGCTTTGATATACTGGGTTTAATTGTGGAATAATGTACCCCCTATTATAAGGGTGTACATGTTGCAAAATTTTAACAGGAGGTTTATTCGTATGAAACATATTAAAACATTAACAGGCAGCAGCTTAAAAGATACCATGAAAAAAGGCGGATGCAAGGAATGCCAGACATCCTGTCAGTCAGCTTGCAAGACATCCTGCACAGTTGGCAATCAGAGCTGTGAAAATAATAAATAATTAACAGTTACAGATCAAGCAGTACAGGGGCACTCTGTCAGACGGAGTGTCCCTGCATCTTTGCGCAGA
>JBJELO010000174.1:0-8668 GCA_051879195.1 Lachnospiraceae bacterium | reverse complement strand
GGGCACTCTGTCAGACGGAGTGTCCCTGCATCTTTGCGCAGAAACCGCGCAGAGAAGTTTAAATTATTGTAACCGGCCCCACAGGGCGGATAGAAAGGACTAATTGTGATTCATCAGTATAAAAGTAATGGATATAACATTGTACTGGATGTATGCAGCGGTTCCGTTCATGTAGTTGATGATATAACCTACGATGCCATTGGCCTGTATGAGAAGCAGGACAGGGAGCAGGTGTTGGGAGAACTTGCCAAAAGCTATCCTCAGGTATCCGGGCAGGAACTCAGTGAAGTTCTGGGAGAAATCGAAGAACTGAAGGAACAGGGGCTTTTGTATGCAGAAGATATTTATAAGGATTATGTAATTGACGTTAAGAACCGTACTACAATCGTGAAGGCGCTTTGCCTGCATGTGGCGCATGACTGTAATCTGGCCTGCAGATACTGTTTTGCCGGAGAAGGCGAGTACCACGGGGACCGTTCGCTCATGAGTTTTGAAGTCGGCAGAAAGGCACTGGATTATCTGCTTGAAAATTCAGGATCCAGAAGGAATCTGGAAGTTGATTTCTTCGGAGGCGAGCCTCTTCTGAACTGGGAGACTGTGAAAAAGCTGGTAGCCTACGGACGCAGCAAAGAAGAGGAATACAATAAAAAATTCCGTTTTACGCTGACGACCAACGGCGTATTGCTGAATGACGATGTGATTGATTTCTGTAATAAAGAGATGTCCAATGTGGTTTTAAGTCTGGACGGAAGAAAAGAAATCAATGACAGGATGAGACCATTCCCCAAAGGCACCGGAAGCTATGATATTATTGTTCCAAAATTCCGGAATTTTGTAAAAAAGCGCGGGGATAAGGATTATTTTGTAAGAGGTACTTTTACAAGAAACAATCTGGACTTTTCAAAGGATCTGATGGAATATGCTGATCTGGGCTTTGAAAAGATGTCCATTGAGCCGGTTGTAGCTCCGCCGGAAGCGGATTATTCCATTCGGGAAGAAGATATCCCGCAGATCCTGGAGGAATATGACAAACTGGCACTGGAATTTATTCGCAGAAAGAAAGCAGGAAAAGGTTTTACCTTCTTCCATTTTATGATAGATCTGAATCAGGGTCCCTGTGTGGCAAAACGTCTGTCAGGCTGCGGAGCGGGTACGGAGTATCTGGCCGTAACACCCACCGGCGATTTTTATCCCTGTCACCAGTTTGTGGGACTTCCGGAATTTCTGCTGGGCAACGTGGATGACGGCATTACCAATACAGAGGTTCAGAAAGAATTCAAGCAGTGCAATGTGTATGCAAAGGAAAAGTGCAGGGACTGCTTTGCAAGATTCTACTGCAGCGGCGGCTGTGCCGCCAATTCCTACCAGTTCCATGGTAAGATTACCGATGCATACGATATTGGCTGTGAAATGCAGAAAAAGCGTATCGAATGTGCCATTATGATTAAAGCAGCGCTTGCTGAGGAAGAATAAAGGCAGATACGTGAAAAGATAACAGGCTCTTCATGAGTCAAGGAGGTTTAATGATGAGCAAAAACAGAAAAGCCGGCAATAAGACAACTGGCGTACTTCGTCTGGCTGCTGCAGTGATCGCACTTATTTTACTTACATATGTTGCGGTTCTGGGAATTGGATTCGAGCAGTCCGGCAGTGCATATGATATCAAACTGGGGCTGGACCTGGCCGGCGGTGTCAGCATTACTTATCAGACAAAGGACAGCAGTCCTTCTGCAACCGATATGTCAGATACGATCTACAAGCTTCAGCTGAGAGCGCAGAGCTACAGCAGTGAAGCGGAAGTATATCAGGAAGGTACCAACCGTATCAATGTAGATATTCCTGATGTTACCGATGCCAATGAGATTCTGGAGGATCTGGGTCAGCCCGGTTCCCTCGTATTCCAGGATTCCGAGGGCAATGAAGTCCTGAGCGGTACCGATGTGAAATCGGCAGAAGCGGGAATCGTATCCCAGGATAACGGCAGTACAAAGGAATATGTGGTGAATCTGACGCTGACTGACGAAGGTACCAAAAAGTTTGCAGAAGTGACACAGGAGAATGTTGGCAAGACCATTTCCATCATCTATGATGGGGAAGTTGTCAGCGCACCTACTGTTAAGGAAGCAATCACCGGCGGCAAATGCAGCATCGACGGCCTGGGAAGCTACGAGGAAGCAGAAACACTGGCTTCCACTATCCGTATTGGTTCCCTGAAGCTGGAGCTGGAAGAAATCCGTTCCAACGTTGTTGGTGCCAAGCTTGGTTCCGATGCCATCAGCACCAGTCTGAAAGCAGGTGCAATCGGTCTGGTACTGGTTATGGTGTTCATGATCGTGTTCTACCTGATTCCCGGTGTGGCAGCAGCTCTGGCACTGGCTATTTATGTGGCAATGACGGTGTGTCTGCTGAGCGCGTTCCAGATTACGCTGACCCTGCCCGGTATTGCAGGTATTGTCCTGACCATCGGTATGGCAGTGGATGCCAATGTCATTATCTTTTCACGTATTCGTGAAGAACTGGCGGAGGGTAAATCAGTCCGCATGGCCCGCAGGGACGGTTTCTCCAAAGCATTGTCCGCAATTCTGGATGGTAATATCACCACACTGATCGCGGCTCTTGTACTGTATCTGATGGGCTCCGGTACGGTAAAAGGTTTTGCTACCACGCTGGCCATCGGTACTCTGCTGTCCATGTTTACAGCACTGTTTGTAACAAGATTTATTCTGACCGGACTGTATGAGATCGGTTTCCGTGATCCCAAATTCTACGGCAAAAAGAAGACAGCCAAGTCTCTGCCGGTTCTTGGAATCATTCAGAAAAAGAAAGTATTCTTCTCCATCGCTGCAGTGCTCATTCTCTGTGGTGTGGGTGCCATGATTTACAACGGCCCCGTGAAAGGCGGCAATATCCTGAACTACAGTCTGGAATTCCAGGGCGGTACTTCCACCTCTGTGACATTCAACGAGGATTACACAATTGATGAACTGAACGATCAGGTACTTCCTCTGTTCTCCGAGGTGACCGGTGACAATGATATTCAGATTCAGAAGGTAACCGGATCCAATCAGGTTATTTTCAAGACAAAGACACTTGATACACAGCAGCGTCAGGCGCTGGAAGACAGTCTGATCGACAGCTTTAAGATTGACCAGGAGCAGATTCAGGAGGAGAGCATTTCTCCTACAGTCAGCCGGGAGATGAAGCAGGATGCCATCGTGGCAGTACTTATGGCAGCTGTTATGATGCTTCTGTATATCTGGTTCCGTTTTAAGGATATCCGCATTGCAGCCAGCACCGTTCTGGCTCTGATGCACGATATTCTGGTGGTACTGGCATGCTACGCCGTACTGCGCTGGTCTGTGGGTAATACTTTTATCGCCTGCATGCTGACCGTTGTAGGTTATTCCATCAATGATACCATCGTAGTATTCGATCGTATCCGTGAGAATTCAAAAAACATGAAGCGCGGCGAACAGATAGAGGATATGATCAACCGAAGCGTTTCCCAGACACTCAGCCGAAGCATCAATACTTCCGTTACAACAGGTATCATGGTTCTGGTACTGCTGATCTTTGGTGTATCTTCCATACGTGAATTCGCAATGCCTCTGATGGTTGGTATCTGCTGCGGATGCTTCTCTTCCGTATGTCTGGCAGGCAACCTGTGGCACAGCATGAAGTCTCTGAAGAAAAAAGAGAACTAAAAGGCGCAGCGGAAGCCGTTATTAAGCTATTTGGATAGAGGATTTATGTATAAAATAATCAAAAAATGCGGACGTGCCAAGCGGGCTGAATTTCACACCGTGCATGGCACGATTCAGACACCGGTTTTTATGAATGTAGGTACGGCGGCTGCTATTAAGGGCGCCGTATCCACCGAAGATCTGGAACGGATCGGAACACAGGTGGAGTTGTCCAATACCTATCATCTTCATGTAAGACCGGGTGATAAAATTGTGAAACAGATGGGCGGTCTCCATAAGTTTATGGTCTGGGACAAGCCGATTCTGACGGATTCCGGCGGATTTCAGGTATTTTCCCTGGCAGGACTGCGCAAAATCAAAGAGGAAGGCGTTCATTTCCATTCTCATGTGGACGGCGCGAAGATTTTCATGGGGCCGGAGGAAAGCATGCAGATTCAGTCGAATCTGGCTTCCACCATTGCCATGGCATTTGACGAATGCGTCCCCAATCCCTCCACCAGAGAGTATGTGGAGCGTTCTGTGGACAGGACCACCAGATGGCTGGTGCGCTGTAAAAATGAGATGGCGAGGCTGAACAGTCTGCCGGATACCATCAATCAGCATCAGCTGCTGTTCGGAATCAATCAGGGCGGAACCTACGATGACATCCGTATGCGCCATGCCGATGAGATTTCGGAGCTGGATCTCGACGGATATGCGGTCGGCGGTCTGGCCGTGGGTGAGTCTCATGAAGAGATGTACCGCATACTGGACTGCACGGTTCCCCATCTGCCGCAAGATAAACCCACCTATCTGATGGGCGTGGGAACGCCGGCCAATATACTGGAAGCAGTGGACCGGGGCGTTGACTTTTTTGACTGCGTTTATCCCAGCCGTAACGGCAGGCACGGACATGTCTATACGAAGCATGGTAAACTGAATCTGTTCAATGCAAAGTATGAGACTGACCCGAGGCCCATTGAAGAGGGCTGCGGATGCCCCGCCTGCAGACGTTACAGCAGAGCTTACATCAGACATCTGCTGAAAGCCAAAGAAATGTTGGGTATGCGTCTTGCAGTTTTACACAATTTATATTATTATAATCATTTAATGGAGGACATTCGTCAGGCCATTGAAGAAGACAGATATTCATCCTTCAAGGAAGAAACTCTGTATCAGCTCACTCAGGGCGAATAAATATTCTGCAGAAGGCTGCAGAGACAGTTTACAGGAGGTTAATGATGGGACAGACAGCAATTATGATCATTTACATCGTTGCGCTGGTTGCACTGATGTATTTCCTTATGGTAAGACCCCAGAAGAAGGAGCAGAAAAGAATGGATGCTCTGCTGGCCAGTGTGGAAATCGGTGACAGTGTATGCACCACCGCAGGTTTCTACGGTGTTGTCATCGGCATGGAAGGCGATACGGTAATCGTTGAATTCGGCAGCAACAAAAACTGCAGAATTCCCATGAAGAAATCTGCTATTGTTGAAGTAGAAAAAGCATAGGAAAAGGCTGATCGTACCGAAGGCGGTACAACATGGCTCCGGAGTGCGAGGGCATTCCGGAGTTTTTCAGTTTGGCGACAGGAAATAAGGATTGAAGGAGGTTTTTCCATGGCAAATGTGATTTCAGATGAAACCATCGAATATGTTGGAATTCTGGCGAAGCTTGAGCTGTCAGAAGAAGAAAAGGAACGGGCCAAAAAGGATATGGAAGAAATGCTTGATTATATCGATAAGTTAAATGAGCTGGACACCAGCGGTGTGGAACCCATGTCCCATGTTTTCCCCGTGAAAAATGTATTTCGCGAAGATGTGGTAACCAATGGCGACGACAGAGAGAATATTCTGGCCAATGCTCCTTCCGAACAGGACGGCGCGTTCACGGTGCCCAGGACATTTGATTAGGAGGCAGCAGATATGAGTTTAATGGAATTAACGGCTGTAGAGCTTGGAAAAAAGATTCAGTCAGGCGAAGTGTCTGCGGTAGAAGCCGTTCAGGAGTCTCTGACAAGAACAAGAGCACTGGAAGCAAGCGTTCATGCATTTGTCAATCTGGATGAGGAAAACGCACTGCGCAAAGCGGCAGAGATACAGAAGCGGATTGAAGCAGGAGAATTGACCGGCCCTCTGGCAGGTGTGCCGGTAGCCATCAAAGACAACATGTGTACCAAAGGTGTATTGACCACCTGCAGTTCCCGGATTCTCGGCAATTTTGTACCCACCTATACATCAGAAGCGGTGATCAATCTGGAAAAGGCAGGCGCTGTCATGACCGGCAAGGCCAATATGGATGAGTTTGCCATGGGTTCCACTACGGAAACCTCTGCATTCGGTGAGACAAAAAATCCCTGGAATTTAAACCATGTGCCCGGCGGTTCTTCCGGCGGTTCCTGCGCTGCTGTGGCTGCTGAGGAAGTGAGCTTTGCACTGGGATCCGACACAGGAGGCTCCATACGCCAGCCCAGTTCTTTCTGCGGTGTCACCGGTATCAAACCCACCTACGGTACCATTTCCCGTTACGGCCTGATCGCTTACGGTTCTTCTCTGGATCAGATCGGACCGATTGCCAAAGATGTAACTGACTGTGCAGCTATTCTGGAAGCCATTGCGTCTTACGATCCCAAGGACAGTACCAGCGTAAAACGGGAGAAATACGATTTTACCTCTGCTCTGGTGGATGATGTAAAAGGCATGAAAATCGGTATTCCGGCTGACTTTTTTGGAGCAGGACTGAATGAAGATGTGAAAAAGGCTGTTCTCCATGTGGCAGAAGTACTGAAATCAAAGGGAGCCGAAGTAGAGGAATTTGACTTCAGACTGGTAACTGATTATGCCATTCCCGCTTACTATGTCATTGCCTGCGCGGAAGCCAGCTCCAACCTTTCACGGTTTGACGGCATCAAATACGGTTACCGTACGGAAGAGTACACCGATCTTCACAACATGTACAAGAAGACACGTTCCGAAGGCTTCGGACCGGAAGTAAAGCGCCGTATCATGCTGGGATCCTTTGTACTGAGTTCCGGTTACTATGATGCGTACTATCTGAAAGCACTGCGTACCAAGGCGCTGATCAAACAGGAGTACGACAAAGCTTTCGGTAAATATGATGTGATTCTGGCACCTGCGGCTCCCACCACAGCCCCCCGTCTTGGTGACAGCCTGAGTGATCCCATTCAGATGTATCTCAGCGATATCTATACGATTTCCGTCAATCTGGCAGGACTGCCGGGGGTTACGGTACCCTGCGGTACAGACAGCAGCGGACTTCCCATCGGCGCGCAGCTGATCGGTGACTGCTTTAAAGAAAATACGATTCTGAGAGCAGCCTATGCGTTTGAACAGTCCCGCGATTATGTAAGATGCGATCTGGCAAAGAAAGGAGTGAACTGATATGAGCAAACAGTATGAAACCGTCATTGGTCTGGAGGTTCATGTGGAACTGGCCACCAAAACCAAGATTTTCTGTGGATGCAGCACGGAATTCGGCGGAGAGCCCAACACGCATACCTGCCCTGTCTGCACCGGTATGCCCGGTTCACTTCCGGTTCTCAACAAAAAGGTGCTGGAATACGCGGTAGCAGTAGGACTGGCAACAAACTGTCAGATCAACCAGTATTCCAAATTCGACCGTAAGAATTATTTCTATCCCGATAACCCGCAGAACTATCAGATTTCCCAGCTGTATCTGCCCATCTGTCACGATGGCGGTGTGGAGATTGAGACAGAAGCAGGCAAAAAGATAGTAGGAATACATGAAATCCACATGGAAGAGGACGCAGGCAAGCTGATCCATGATGAATGGTCCGACTGCACGCTGGTGGATTTCAACCGTTCCGGCGTTCCGCTGATCGAAATCGTATCGGAACCCGACATGCGTTCTGCTGATGAAGTCATTGCCTATCTGGAAAAACTGAAGATGATCATTCAGTATCTGGGTGCTTCCGACTGCAAGCTGCAGGAAGGTTCCATGCGCGCCGATGTGAACCTGTCCGTCCGTGAAGTGGGCGCGGAACAATTCGGTACCAGAACCGAGATGAAAAACCTGAACTCTTTCAAAGCCATTGCAAGGGCCATCGAAGGGGAAAAAGAACGTCAGATCGACCTGCTGGAGGCCGGTAAACAGGTGGTACAGGAGACAAGGCGGTGGGATGATACGAAGGAATCTTCCTACGCTATGCGTTCCAAGGAAGATGCACAGGATTACCGCTATTTCCCGGATCCTGATCTGGTTCCCATCGTGGTCAGTGACGAATGGCTGGAGGAAATCCGCAAAGCACAGCCGGAATTCCGCACCGAGAAGCTGGCACGTTACAAAAAACAGTACGAAATTCCTGATTATGATGCGGAAATTATCACAGCTTCCAAGAAAATGGCGGATATCTTCGAAGCAACCGTTGCGCTTTGCAGCAAGCCCAAAAAGGTATCCAACTGGCTTATGGTGGAAACCATGCGCCTGTTAAAAGAACGGGAAATGGAGCCGGAGCAGATCCGATTCTCCCCGGAGCATTTTGCAAAACTGATTGATCTGGCTGACAGCGGAGCCATCAACAGCACCGTAGCCAAGGAAGTATTTGAAAAAATGTTCGACGAAAACATTGATCCCGACGCTTATGTGGAAGAACACGGACTGAAATCCGTCAACGATGAAGGTGCTCTGCGGACAGAAATCGAAAAAATCGTAGCAGTCAACCCCAAATCGGTGGAAGACTACAAAGCAGGCAAGAAGAAAGCCATGGGCTTCCTGGTGGGACAGACCATGAAAGCCATGAAAGGAAAGGCAAATCCCCAGATGGTCAACCAGATTCTCACGGAGATACTGAATCAGATGTAGGTTTACTGTTCAGATGCAGGTTTACTGTTCAGACTTCGGGGGCAGGTGCGAGGGGATGTGAGGCCAAAGAGCAGTGATATCCTGCACAGGGACGCGCTCTCGCTCGATGACAAACGCAGCGGTACTAAGCTTTTTCTGCGCTG
>JBJELO010000173.1:0-2331 GCA_051879195.1 Lachnospiraceae bacterium | reverse complement strand
CTTTCGTTTTTTTGAAATTACGATATTTTAATTGTGATAGTTCCAATGTTCACGCCAGTCTCGGTCACAGTGCTGTTTGGCTTGCCGCTAATCGTCAGTGTTGCGGTCATGCTGTCAGCTTCATTGGGTTTGTTTTCCTGTCCGGCTGCAAGTGTTTTGCTGCCGCCCGTGATGCTACCTAAGATGCCGGTGTCCTGCTGGACAGAAGCGTAAGTCACGGCAACAGCAACGTCCACATTGGAGTGATTCGTCACGGTAATATTCGCCGTGGTTTTGTCCCATCCGCCGCTGGTGTTGACGGAATAGGTGTGGGTGGAAGGATTCCAGACTTTGACGCCGCTATCCGTATAAGTGAACGTCATGCTTTCCCACGTAATATCCACGCTGTAAACGGGTTCCGTTCCGCCGGTCTGGTAATTTGCAGTCACATCAATGGTCTGTTCACCGAGCCCCTGACCATTGACAGAACCTTCCGCTGCAAAGGCGGGAACGCTCATGGAAAGTACTAAGACCAACGCAATGAGAATTGAAAAAAATCTTTTCATGCAGTAATCTCCTTTCTTCTAAGATTCTATATTCACGCCTTTGCAGGTCGTAAATAGCATTTATTCAGCAACGGTAATGCTGATAGGAATTTCCGTGTTGACAATGGCTTTTTCTCCACTTTGGGTATCGTAAAACAGAATCACAAATTTGCCGTCGTATCCGCCGGGTGCCAGCATTTTTGCCGCACCGTCCAACAGGTTCAGAGTCGTCACCTCATTGCCCGGAGCCAGTCTGCCGGACTGAACGAGAACAGTATCCTGCACCACCACCTGAACCACCATATCCTGCGTGGACTTTCCGGGGTTGGCAAACATCAGAAATGCTTTTTCTTCGGAAAGGTCAATGGTAACGGTTGCAGCGTAACTCAAGCTGACGCTACCGCCGCCTTCCGGGGCATCCAACTTGGTATCATCGTCGTCCTCAATAGGCTTGGCGTTTTGTTCCAGCTGCTGCGGGGCGTAGTCCGGTGTCAGAATCGGACCGGTCTGCCTGAAAAACAACGCCCAAATGGTCACCCCAAGGCAAATCACAATGCAGATAATCAGCGCAATGATGAGCCAGATTTTCTTTTTTTCTTGCTTTTCATACTTGCCTCTCATAGTTGCTCTCCTTTCTTGTGAATATGGGGGCTTTGTGATCGTTACAATCACGGTGCCGTGGGGGTATTGCTAAAAGATCGTGTAGACTTGCTGCATTTGTGTTAAAAGTCTCTACAACAAGCCATACTACATTATATAGCATTTCGTCCAATTTTTCAAGCATTTATGATGAAATCTTTTTGTTCTTGTAATAATCAACACATTTTGTGACAAAAATACGGAAAACTGCCGCATTCACAGACGTTTGGCCGTCCTATAGGCTAAACAAGCCCGATAACAACCATTCATAATAGTGAATACGGCAGTTTTCGGATGTCGATTCGTCCCGTTTTTGCGCCACTTTTCTCATTGATTTCCGTTTACCAGCTTTTCAAAATAGATCGCCAGTGCTTTTTCCGTATCAGTAGTCTTTCTGAAAGACTTGATCTGAGAAATATCGAACAGAATACAGCCGCAATGCCCCTTAAAGGTAGGAAAACAAATCACCTCCAAATAGGTGTCGATTTCAGGGCTATAGTCGATAATCTGCAGCGTTTCTCCGAACAGCGCAGCCCGTTCGTAGCTTCGCAGCCACTTGGCATCCATATTGGGAAAAAGACTGCCAAAAGAATTGCCGATCAGTTTCTCCAGCGGCAGCTTTTCCAATTGCGCCAGGGCGGAATTGCCGTACCGGAATACCCAGTCGATGACGTGACACCCACTGTCGAACACCATCTCTATGTCCGCAAACGCAAAAGGCATGGTATCAAACAGGCGGTAATGGGCATGGTACTGTTCTCCAGTGGCGGGAATCCCATCCTCGTTGAAGCTGTGAATCATGTCCTGCTGTTTAGCATGGAGCTTTGCAAGAATCTCTTTTTTATTCCGCACCACATAATCCAGCGATTCACCGTTGCACAGGTTGATCTTATCCGTGACGCTGTGGATTGCCAGCACCGATACAAGACAGCCCCGTTTGACCTTGATGAAATTGTCCCCAAGGACCTGCTCCAGCTCGGTGAGGGTGATCCTGGTTGGATACACCAGTTCCCACGAGATGTGGATAAAAGCAAAATTACCCTTCATCTGTACATAAAGAATCTGGCCGATGTTCAGCTCGACTTCCTGCTTGTTGGAAATAATCGTAAGGGTTCCCGCTTCCTGCATATCAGGCACCTCCAAATCTTTCTTTTTGCATATAGATACA
>JBJELO010000172.1:0-10567 GCA_051879195.1 Lachnospiraceae bacterium | reverse complement strand
CCCTGGACACCCTGATTAAGAGTCAGGTGCTCTACCAACTGAGCTAAAGGCGCATGTCCTGTTTTGTTGTTGCTGTGTCACTCACAACAGTAGCTATTATAATACAAATCAAAAAAAAGTCAATAGATTTTTTGAAAAAAATTAAAAAAATTCCAGAAAAGTTTCAGAAATGTTCGGTTGAATCTGTCCGTGATTATGGATATAATGAAAAGAGGATAAATATAGAAAGGATCTGGTTTGTTTTTACATGGATGATAATGAACAACGCGTCAGTAAGGATCACTGCAGTGAAAACAGTGCGCCTGACGCTATAAGAAATGATTATAAATCTTCTGCAGAATCCGGGACATGTCCGGCAGCTGAAGATGAAAAGAAGGTAAGGAAGGAAAGCCCGGAAAAAAATCAGGGGAATTCCGGGAAATATCACCGGTTTGCCTATAACAGTAAATATTACACCATATGTATCTATACCGTAGTTACAGTTTTTATATGTGCTGTGATTGTGCGGGCAATTTTTATGTGGGAATCCACAAGTACAGCAGTGCACAATATCATGGGATGGACGCTGCCCTATCTGATGGGGATTTTTCTGGCATGTCTTCTGTATCCACTTGTTGTTTTTCTGGAGAAACATGTTTTTCTGGGGATGGTTGAGAAACATCAGGGGCTGGGAAAAGGACTTTCCATTCTGCTGACCTATGTAATATTTCTGGGAGTGATTATTATGGTAATCGGAGTAATCATTCCTCAGGTATGGCAGAGCATACTGGATCTGGCAACGGCGGTTCCCGGCTGGTATGGAAGAACAATGGATCTTCTCGTCGAGCTGAATGAACAGATACCGGAAATTGATTTTGATTTTATCACAAAGAAGTTTCAGGAATTTGGCAATGCGTTCCTGTCCAGCAGTAAAATCCAGCAGCAGCTGCAGGATATTCTGATGACAGTAGTATCCACATCGGTTTCCGTAGTAGCGGTATTTCTTGATTTTCTGATTGCATTGATCGTATCCGTGTATCTTCTGATCGATCTGAACCGTATCGGAAGAACTTCTAAAAAAATACTCCGGGCATTTGTGTCGGATGAGATGACCGGAAAGATTATCAGGATTTCGAAGGAATGCTATGATATTTTTTCCAGTTTTGTTTCCGGTAAAATGGTGGATTCTCTGATTATCGGCATTCTCTGCTTTATTGCCATGAATCTGCTGCGCCTGCCTTACGCGCTGGTGATCAGCGTGGTAGTCGGCGTAACCAATATGATTCCCTATTTCGGACCGTTTATCGGTGCGGTGCCGGGCTGCTTTATTCTGCTTATGGTTTCGCCGGTCAAGATGCTGATCTTCCTGATTCTGATCCTGGTACTTCAGCAGTTTGACGGTCTGTATCTGGGGCCGAAGATTCTGGGGGATTCCACAGGACTTCGGCCGGCATGGATTATTTTTTCGGTATCAGCGGGAGGCGTTGTCTGCGGTGTACTTGGTATGTTCCTTGGTGTACCTGTGGTAGCTGTTATTGGACATCTGATCAATATATGGATTGATTACCGACTGGAAAAGCGGAACGCAAAGATATAAAATTTTCGGCTTGTTTTTTCAGCACCGTCCAGTCAGTTTTTTTAAAGCATCGCCGGCCAGACAGAGGCGTTTGTTGAAACAGCGGATGCGATGACACAGCTTTGGATTGCAGGCTGCAAAGCGGCACATGCACCAGTAGAATGTGGAGGAACGGCAGTTTTTTTTACCCAGGACAGCTGCCTCCTTTCTGATGATGACGGTGTTATTATGCTGTTATAATTATATGCACGATCCGGTGAGATTTACCATAAAGAAGAGCTGCTGTCCGGCGCATCAGCCTGTGCGGATTCGGACCGGGGAAATATCCGGATTGTGCATTTCTGTACAGGTTGTTTGGCTGAAAAAACAGAGCCGGCTGAGAACTTCCGATTGAAAGTCTCAGAACCGGCTCTGTTTTTCAGTTTTTCCAGTTGGGTTTCAGAATCATCTTGTGGATCGGTGTCCCCATGGAAGAAAAACGCTCTTCATATTCAGTCATGATGTTGCCTTCATTCATGGGATCGTTGTGCAGGTCGTCCGTGTATGCGACCAGTTCCCAGTCGGGAGCCGCCTGAGCCGTTTCCAGAGAAAAACGGAACAGATCGGTATTGTCTGTCTTGAATTCCAGACAGCCTGCAGGATGCAGAATCTGTTTGTAGCGTGCAAGAAACTGCAAGGAAGTCAGACGGCGTTTGGCATGCCGGTCCTTGGGCCACGGATCGGAAAAATTCAGATAGATCCGTGCCACTTCACAGGGAGCAAAAACTTTACAGATATCCTCCGCGTCCATGCGGATAAAGCAGAGATTCTGCAACTGCAGATCTTCCTGTTTCTCCAGTGCACGCAGCAGAACACTGGAATATTTTTCAATACCGATATAATTAATCTGAGGATTCTTAAGAGCCAGTTCGGTGATAAATCGCCCCTTTCCCATACCGATTTCTATATGAATGGGATTGTGATTGCCAAACTGGGTATGCCACAGTCCTTTTTTATCCTCAGGAGTCTCATAACAGTACATGCTGGCTGCAATCGCCTCGCGTGCACCGGGAACATTGCGTAATCTCATTTTGTCAAACCGGATTCAGAAATCCGTCCTTTCTGTAAGTGGTGGTATCGTTCATTCATAACTGTAAATTCATGAACTGTAATCATTATAACAGAATTTTTAGATATTTAAGAGGTTTTTTATTTTTTTTTCTTCTGATCTGTAGTAAGATAAAAGATGAATGAAAAGCTTTTATACAATCAAAGGAGATCTGATTTGAAAAAATATGATGATTATGGGCGGTTTTTAAAAAAAGCCGGTGAATATATACGGAAGTTTATGGTGGTGTGCTGCGTGTTGTGCCTGCTTGGCGGGATGACCGGGGAACAGGTTCTGACAGTGTATGCGTCGGGGGAGGAGCAGACTTCGGATACGAAGGTGAAGATCGGGAAGAAGACGTCAGCATCTGCTTATATCAAAGCGAAGGACTGGCCGAAAGGACCTTCTGTTGAGTCTGTGTCTGCGGTTCTGATGGAGGTGAATACCGGTACGGTGCTTTATGCAAAGAATCCGGATACGCCGATGTATCCGGCCAGCATTACCAAGATTATGACGGCTCTGCTGACACTGGAGAACAGTAAGCTGACGGATACGGTTGTATATGAAGGCGAAGCAGTCAATGCACTTCCGCCGGGATATGTTTCCATCAATGCTGTAGAGGGGGAGAAGATGTCTGTGGAAGAATGTCTGCGGGCACTTCTGATGTATTCTGCCAATGATGTTGCCAATGCGCTTGCGGTTCATGATTCGGGTACCATTGCGGAATTTGCGAAGAAGATGAATGAACGTGCAGAAGAGGCGGGTGCCAAAAATACGCATTTCAACAATCCCAGTGGACTGCACGAATCAAATCATTATACGACTGCGTATGATATGTGCTGCATTATGCGGGAATGCATTAAATATGATGCATTCAATGAAATTGCCGGAGACAGAATTTATACACTGCAGACCAATAATAAAAGGAAAGAAGCGTTTACTTTTGCTGCCAAGCACCATATGCTGTTTCCAACAAATCCGGATTACTATGAATACTGTGTCAGCGGCAAGACCGGTTACACTTCAGAGGCCGGTAATACACTGGTCACTTATGCGGAAAAAGACGGTATGAAGCTTGTATGCTGCGTGATGAAAGCCGGCTCCGGTGTTGCCTATACCGATACCGAGGCATTATTCAATTACGGTTTTGATAATTTTAATGTGGTTGATGTTTCCACGGAAGAGGAGCGTTTCACATTAAAAGATGCGGGTATTTTTGCTTCCAAGGATATGGCATCGGATACTTCTTTCAATATCACGATTCCTGAATCCTGCTATGTGGTGCTGCCGTCGGGGACCGGCCTGAACAAGGTCGATACGGATATCCATTATCTGGAGGATGCACAGGACGGATGTTTTGCCGAAATTGATTATTTATACCAGGATATGCTTGTGGGAAGTGCCAGGCTGAAGATGAGCAGCACGGAGTCTGCGGGTACGGAGCGTTTTGATTTTGATTCTCATGCGGAAGCGGAAACGGAAAGTGCGGTGGATTCGGAAACAGATAACGGTTTGAAGAACATCTGGAACCAGACCAGAACTATTGATGTACGGATTGTGATTGGTGTGGCTGCTGTGATTGTTCTCACTGCAGCAATAGCTGTTATCACAGCCGTGCGCAGGAAAGATGACAGAATCCGTTTTGACAGGAAAAGGAAACGCAGAAGATAACTGACAGCTATGACAGATAAAACGCGGGTATCATGTGTCCGCTAAAAATAAAAACAACTATATCACAATAACAAGGAAAGGAAAAAAGAAATATGGAAAGATTTCAGTTGTGCAATTTATCAGTGGAAAAGGGAGAGAAAATTCAGGGATATCTGAAGCTTCCCTTTACAGAAAAAGATGAACTTCCGACAACGATTATTTACGGTCATGAGGATGGACCGACGGTGCTGGTAGATGGCGGTATTCATAATGCAGAATACGTGGGTATTCATACAATGGTGGAACTTGCGCAGGAACTGCAGCCGTCGGATATCAGGGGAATTCTGATTATTATCAATATTATCAATGTCAATGGTTTCAAGGCCAGAACAGTCAGTGTTTCTGCGGAGGACGGCAAGAATCTGAACCGGGAATTCCCGGGAAATCCCAATGGAACATATACGGAAAAACTTGCTGATTTTATGGTAAAAGAGCTGTTTTCGAGAATTGATTATTATATTGACGTTCATAATGGAGACTGGTTTGAAGATCTTTCACCGTTCATTTATGTTGTGGGCAATGCTCCGGAGGAGACTGTGCGGATATCCGAGGAAATGGCAAAATGTGCAGATGTTCCGTATTACGTGAAGTCCACAGCGAGAAACGGAGCATACAGTTATGCGGGAGCCATGGGGATTCCTTCCGTTCTGCTGGAAAGGGGCTGCAACGGCATGTGGACGGAGGAGGAATCCAGGGCTTCAAGAAAGGATGTGCGGAATATTCTGAGATATATAGGAACACTGATGACCAACCGTTTCGGTAATGATTTTCAGATTCAGACTCCCAGGCTGATGCCGCATGCCCATTATATTGATGCGGAAAATGGCGGCTGCTGGTTCCCTAAAAAAAGAGCGGGTCAGATTATCAGTGCAGGAGAAGTAATCGGAGAAATCAGAGATTATTTCGGTAATCTGAAAGAGCGGATTGTGTTGAATGAGGACTGTATCATCCTGTATCAGACAATTTCCTATTCTGTGCCTGATCATTCGCCGCTGGTTGCCTATGGTCATTACAGCAGCTGCGTGGAAGATGCTGAGGTTCATGAACATAATCATAAGCATGATCCCCATGCAGCAACGCATGATCTTGAGGAAATGCATGAAAAAGGACTTTGGGCTGAATCATAGTGTGAATTCAACATAAAAGTAATATCAATATAAAAGTAATGCGAATACGGAAATGATGGAAAGGAAGGCAGATGCAGGATTACATACTCCTGTGTCTGCCTTTTTCAAATCCAGATATTCTTTATGGTTAACTATTATGCAGAATTGGAATTTGCTGATAAACCGGTTAAAATTGACAAATAATACTGCCAATGATAAAATTTTATCCATAAAAAGTAATATTGTGCTGGGAGTGCAAGTTCCGTTTCGGATTAAAATGGGAAACCGGTGAAATTCCGGTACGATCCCGTCGCTGTAACAGGGAGTGTTTAACAGAAAGCCACTGGTAAAATTCCGGGAAGGCGTTTAAACGCGTTGAACTGAAGTCAGAAGACCTGCTTGTTTTTTATGTGAAAATTCATACGATGTATATGAAACACAGTGCAGCTTCATGGGATGCTTATTTGACGTGTCTCATGTTGTGTAAAGTATGGATTCCGAAAGGAATCTTTTTTTTTACATGAAACCCTGTCCTGTTACCTTTTATGTGTTGTTTTCAGATCATGCGATTTTCATGCCTGGTCTGAATAAAATTATTTCAGGCACTATATCAGAAGGAGAAACAGAAAATGAAAAAACAGATGAAGAGTGTACTTGCTGTTGCCATGACGTTTGGCATGACAATGGCCTGTCTGACAGGCTGCGGACAGTCGTCGGACAAGAAAACAGATACTGCCGGTGCTGATGTCGGTACGGAGAAGGTGTTAAACTTTGGATGTCAGAACTACTCAGGAGGCAGTGTGGATACTGCTTATCAGACCAGTTCTGCATGGAATGCCATGAGATACGGTGTTGCAGAATCTCTTTTCAAATTCAATGATGCCATGGAAGTAGAACCCTGGCTGGCAGAAAGCTGTGAAGTATCCGAGGATCACAAGACCTGGACAATCAAATTAAAGGATGGAATCACATTTTCCAATGGGGAAGTCATGACAGCTTCCAAAGTAAAAGCAAGCTATGACTGGTTAAAGGAAAGCGGCCCCAAAGGCAGCTCCGCACCTGAAAAGTTTCTGGAATATGAAGCGGAAATCACGGCGGATGACGATGCCGGCACCATTACCATCGTGACAACAAAAGCATACGCTGATCTGACCAAGAATCTGGCACATCCGGTTATGTCCATTCTGGATGTGGAGAATATCGAGGATTTTGATCATAACATTATCGGTACAGGACCGTATGTCATTGAGTCCTACAAAGAAGATGTTGGCTATACACTGGTGAAAAATGAAAATTACCGCGAAGAAGTTCCCTACGACAAGGTAGAACTGTACTATATGGGGGATGCATCTGCAAAAGCGATGGCTCTTCAGAACGGACAGGTTGATCTGGTTGAGAATATTACCAATGTAGCAGATATTCAGAAATTCCAGGAAGACCCTGATTATAAAGTTGATATTGCCAACGGTGTGCGCTGCGGATTTTCCTATATGAATATGAAAGGAATCCTTGCCAATGACACACTGCGTCAGGCAATACTGATGGGTATTGATGATGAAACCATCTGCAGCAGTAATCTGATCGGCGGACTGTATACTCCCGGATATTCCGTACTTCCTTCCAATCTGACTTACAATTACGATACACTGGAGAATCCCTGGGCATACGATGCGGAAGCAGCCAAAGCGCTTCTGGATCAGGCAGGTATCGTTGATACGGACGGAAACGGCATCCGTGAACTGGATGGCAAGGATATTGTTCTTCATTATGTATATTACGATAACAGACTTCTGAAAGAATTTGCGCAGGCACAGCATAATTATCTGACTGCAATCGGTATTGAAGTCGATGAGGATGAGGTGGATTCCGATACCGACTGGAATATGCTTGTAAACGGAGAATATGATCTCCTTGGAAACAACTGGACAACCGTGGCAACCGGTGATCCTACTGAATATCTGGACAACTGGTACGGAAAATCAAATGCAAATTACTGCGGTTATCAGAATGATGAATATGATAAACTTTATGAACAGCTTCTGACAGAACTGAATGATGATACCCGTACAGAAATCATCACCAGACTTCAGCAGATCCTGATTGATGATGCTGCAGTTCTTGTAGACGGTTATTATAACAGTTCCATGATTGCATCCAAAAATGTAGCACAGGCACCGATTCATACAGCTGATTATTACTGGTTATCAACAGAAATCATACCGGCTGAATAAGGGAGATGATGAAACTGTGAGTAAAAAACAGTTAAGAAACCGGCTTCTCCAGATGCTTCTGGTGCTGGTCGGAATCAGTTTTCTGACATTTATTTTAACCTATATGGCACCGGGTGATCCTGTAAGGACCATGTATGCTGCTACGGGAGTGATGCCCTCTGAAGAGGAAATGAATCAGGTGAGAGAACAGATGGGATTGAATGATCCTGTCCTGGTTCAGTATTTCCGCTGGCTGGGAGGCTGTCTGCATGGGGATTTCGGTACATCATATTCTTTTAAAAAGACGGTTGTGGAACTTCTGCTTGCCAGATTATGGCCGACTCTGAAGCTGGCACTGCTGTCCATGGTTATTATGCTGGCGGTTTCCGTGCCTCTGGGGATGCTTTCTGCTGTATACAAGAATAAGTGGATCGACTATCTGGTAAGAGGAATCACATTTTTTGGAATTTCCATTCCGAATTTCTGGGTCGGTCTGATGCTGATGCTTGTTTTCTGCGTCATGTTTAAGATATTTCCGGTTATATGCTCCGGAGGCGACCTGCAGAGTCTGATTCTTCCTGCCGTTACGCTGGCGGTTGCCATGTCGGCCAAGTATACGAGGCAGGTCCGTACCGCAGTACTGGAGGAACTGAATCAGGACTATGTAACAGGAGCCAGAGCCAGAGGCGTGAAAGAGTGGAAGATTCTGTGGTGCAATGTATTTCCCAATTCTCTTTTGCCTCTGATCACCATGCTGGGGCTGTCCATAGGATCACTTCTTGGCGGAACTGCGGTGGTGGAGGTTATTTTCTCCTATCCGGGGCTCGGCAATCTGGCAGTGTCGGCAATTACATCCTATGATTATCCGGTTATACAGGGATATGTTCTCTGGGTAGCGATTATTTACATGGTCATTAATCTGATTGTGGATTTGTCGTATCATTTTGTGGATCCGAGAATGCGGGAAAAGAGGTAAATGTATGAAAAAGAAAAATTTTTTGAGAAAATATCCGACGTTTGCTTTTTTTCTGTTTCTTGCGGTTCTGATTATACTGGCAGCTGTATTTGCTCCGATTGTAACCCGTGGCGTCAGTCCAACGGAAGGAAACCTGATGGATGCGGTTCTGCCTCCCAGTAAGGAGCATATATTCGGAACAGATAAACTGGGACGGGATATTTTCACACGTGTAATTTACGGTGCAAGAACATCGCTGACATCAGCGTTCACAGTTGTTGCGATTATCTTCAGTGCCGGTACACTTCTGGGGATTCTTGCAGGATATTTTGGCGGTCTGGTGGATACTGTTATTATGAGAATATCCGATATGATGATTGCTTTTCCCGGCCTGGTACTCGCTATTGCGATTGCGGGTATCCTCGGGCCCAGTGTGAAAAATGCCATTATTGCCATTTCGCTGGTGAGCTGGACAAAATATGCCCGTCTGGCGAGGAGCCTGGTTCTTAAGATTCGAAACCGTGATTTTGTGGCGGCCGCCATCGTTACCGGTTCGAAAACGCCTTATATGCTGTGGAAATATATGCTTCCGAATACGATTACAACGCTGATTATTACAGCAGCAACAGATATCGGAAGCATGATGCTGGAGCTGGCGAGCCTTTCATTTCTGGGATTCGGCGCGAAAGCACCGACTCCCGAGTGGGGGCTGATGCTTAATGAAGGGCGTGCATATATGCAGTCTGCTCCGTGGCTGATGGTGTTCCCCGGTCTTGCCATCTTTGTTGTGGTAGTTGTCTTTAATATGCTTGGTGACAGTCTGCGCGATATTCTGGATCCAAGGGATGAATAGGGAGGTACGGTATGTTGCTGGAGATAAAAGATGTTACCATATCCTATAAAGGCGTACCGACTGTTCAGAATTTCAGTCTGACCATGGATCAGGGGCAGATCTGCAGCCTGGTGGGCGAAAGCGGAAGCGGTAAGACAACAGTTATCCGTGCTGTGCTTGGTCTGCTTGCAGGCGGCGGAAAGGTGACAGAAGGAGATATCCTGTTTGAAGGGAAATCTCTTCTGAGCAATACGAAGGAACAGTGGAGAAATCTTCGCGGAAGTGATATTTCCATGATTTTTCAGGATTCCGGGGCCATGATGAATCCGACAAAAAAGGTGGGCGCAGCATTTGTGGAGTACATACGGACGCATGAAAAAATATCAAAAGCCGACGCGTGGAAAAAAGGCGTGACCATGCTGGAACGTATGAGGCTTCCCAATGGTGACAATATCATGAGAAGCTATCCGTTTCAGCTTTCAGGGGGAATGAGACAGAGGGTTGGAATTGCCATGGGTATGACGTATTCTCCCAAGCTTCTGCTGGCAGATGAACCCACCAGCGCACTGGATGTAACAACGCAGGCACAGATTGTGCGCCAGATGATGGAACTGCGCGACGAATACGGTACGAGCATTATAGTGGTTACCCACAATCTGGGAGTGGCTGCATATATGTCTGATTATATTGTGGTTATGAAGCAGGGAAAAATAGAAGATGAAGGACAACGCGACCATATTCTGTACGGCACGGAAAGTGCCTATACACAGACGCTTCTGGATGCGGTTCCGTCATTAGGAGGTGTACGTTATGTCGAATGATAAAGAACTGATTCTTGAAGCAAGGCACGTTACACGAAGGTTTCCCGCTTCCGGCAACCGGACTCTGGTTGCCTGCAACGATATCAATCTGAAATTTTACAAAGGAAAAACCCTTGGCCTGGTAGGCGAGTCGGGATGCGGAAAAAGTACTTTTATGCGCTTTCTGGTTTCACTCGATACACCTGATGAAGGTGAAATTCTCTATCGGGGAAAAGACATTACAAAATTAAAGGGGGAAGAACTCCGTCAGAACCGTCAGAATATTCAGATGGTTTTTCAGGATCCGGGCGG
>JBJELO010000171.1:0-39752 GCA_051879195.1 Lachnospiraceae bacterium | reverse complement strand
GAGGAACTATGGCAAAACTTATTATTAACAACGAACAGAAGGATGTTACGATTGCCCCTGAAATTTATGGACATTTTTCCGAGCATCTGGGAAGATGTATCTACGAGGGCTTATATGTAGGGGACAATTCTGATATTCCCAATGTCAATGGTATGCGTACCGATGTGGTGGAAGCTCTGAAAGAGATGAAACTTCCGGTACTGCGCTGGCCGGGCGGATGTTTTGCAGATGAGTATCACTGGATGGACGGGATCGGACCGAAGGAATCCAGAAAGAAAATGATCAACACACACTGGGGCGGTGTTGTGGAAGATAACAGCTTTGGAACCCATGAGTTTTTTGAATTGTGCCGACAGCTGGGATGTAAGACATATATCAATCTGAATCTGGGAAGCGGCACTGTTCGTGAGATGAGCGAATGGATTGAGTATATGACATTCAACGGTGTATCTCCCATGGCGGAACTTCGTAAGCAGAATGGTCATGAAGAGCCCTGGGTAGTGGATTATGCCGGTGTAGGCAATGAAAACTGGGGATGCGGCGGCAATATGCGTCCGCAGCATTATGCGGATGAATACCGCAGATATCAGACCTACGTAAGAAATTATGACGGCAGCCAGCCCATTGCGAAAATCTGCTGCGGTGCGAATATTAATGATTACGAATGGACCAAAGTGGTTCTGGATACCTGTTTTGATCACACAAAGTCCAAAGAACATGGACATATGGATGGCCTTTCGCTTCATTACTATACACTTCCTGAAGTGGAAGATGACTGGGAAAAGAAGGGAAGCGCTACCGTATTCACGGAAGATATTTTCTATCAGACGTTGAGAAGAGGATATTTTATGGATGAGCTGATCAACAGACACGGTGCGATCATGGATGAATATGATCCGGATAAAAAGATCGGACTGATCGTTGATGAGTGGGGAATCTGGAGTGATGTGGAACCGGGAACCAATCCCGGCTTCCTGTATCAGCAGAACACCATGCGTGATGCTCTGGTGGCCGGCATGACTCTGAATATTTTCAATAAGCATGCAGATCGTGTAAAGATGGCCTGCATCGCACAGCTGATCAATGTGCTTCAGTCTGTCATACTGACGGACGGGGAAAAAATGATCAAAACTCCCACGTATCATATCTTCCATATGTATCGGTATCATCAGGGTGCCAGTCTTCTGAAAAGCGATCTGGCAGGCAACAGCACAGTCGGTTCCGGTGTGAATGAACTGCCGAAACTGATCGAGTCTGTATCTGAGGATCAGGATGGCATTATTACTATTACAGTGACCAATCATTCACTGGAAGCTTCTGAAGAAGTAGAAGTGAAACTTGCAAAAGATGGTGCTTCCTATCAGGTTTGTGAAGCGCGGATCGTAGCCGGAAAGATGGATGCTCATAATACTTTTGAGAATCCGGATGTGGTTACGGAAGAGTGCTTTACTGATTACCGGAAAACAGAACAGGGTATTTCTTTCAAAATACCGGCATGCAGTATTATCTGCATTCGTTTGAAAAAATAATAAGACAGGAACATTCTGAAGCGGAGATATCCTGAAATATTGACTGGTATTTCAGGATATCTCTGCCGGTTTTATGAAAAAACAGTTAAGAGGAATTGAATGACAGGATTAAATTTAAACTACGAAACGAATAAATTCATTCGGGTTATGAACGTGTTTGCAGACTGTCTTCTGCTGGGCGCTCTGTGGATTATTACCAGCATTCCGATCATTACCATAGGTGCATCATCAACTGCGTTGTATTATACCGTAAATAAATGCATCCGTAATGGAAAAAGTTATGTGTGGAAAGAATATTTTCCGGCATTTAAGAAATCTTTTAAGAAATCCACATTAACATGGCTGATTTTTCTGGTTCTTGCGGTCTTTTTGTTTCTGGATGTAAATCTTATGAAACAGGCACTGCAGCAGGAATTGCCTTTGGGCACGCTGTATTATTTTTTCCTTATAGTATCAGCAGTGGCGATGGCATGGGCGTTTTACGTTTTTCCGTATCTGGCAAGATTCGAAGGGGGCATCAGAGAAGTTATGAAAAAATCATTTGCTTTTATGATTGTCAATATCGGATGGTCGTCCCTTCTTGTTGCTGTTTTTGTGGCCTGCGTACTGATCTGCAACAGGCTGCAGTCACTGATTATCATATTCCCGGGCGGCTTTGCGATCATTCAGAATATAATACTGGAAAGAATCTTCAGAAAATATATGCGGCCGGAAGATCTCCGGAAAGAACTGGAAGAAAATCGAAAACAATTTTGGAAATAATGGTTAAGCCGAATGAGTCGTGGATAAATGCGCAAATTCCGGACTGAAATATTTAGAAAATCAAAAAGTATTTTAAATTTATTTGAAATACAGGTTGAAATTTTCCTGCATCAATGGTAAGATATCCCTAAGGAAATGCAGGGAATTCCTGATGGTTTTTGGGGATCCTGCGGAATGGACGAAAGGATTGGAAATATTTCAGGAATATCTAAAGAAGGTATTGCTTTTTCCGGAAATGTTGTGGCATAATAGACCTTAATTAATAAACAGATATATAAGGGGATACAGGATGCTGCACATTAAAAATATTGACGAAGGCCTGAAGGTGTTCAAGGCCCTGGGATCGGAGATTCGAATACAGATTGTAAAACTGCTTTTGAAAAACCATGCTATGAATATGAATGAACTTGCCAGTAGTCTGGGGATTACAAATGGTGCGCTGACAGGTCACATCAAAAAGCTGGAAGAAAGCGGGATCGTAAATGTTACGCAGGAGTACAGCGGTCACGGCAATCAGAAAATCTGTCGCGTGGATGTGGACAAGATTCTGATTGAGATGGAGACGGAAGAGCAGGTGGAGGAACACAATATCTATGAAGTGAACGTTCCTATCGGGCATTATACCGATTTTGACGTATACCCTACCTGCGGTCTGGCGGATACCCATGCGGTGATCGGTGCCGTGGATGACTCCAGATATTTCGCTCATCCGGATCGGGTGAATGCGAAGATTTTATGGTTTACAAAGGGCTATGTGGAGTATCTGATTCCAAATCTGCTGCCGAATTCACAGAAAGTGGATCAGATTACGATTTCCATGGAGATCGGCAGTGAGGCTCCCGGTGTGAACAATGAATGGCCGTCGGATATTTCATTCCTTTTGAACGATGTAGAGATCGGTACGTGGACAAGCCCGGGGGATTTCGGTGATGTGCGCGGCCTCTTTACTCCTGAATGGTGGTTTCCCAACTGGAATCAGTATGGTCTGTTGAAGATGATCGTGATCAATAAGAAAGGTACATTCATTGATGGGCTTCAGATATCGGATGTGAATATACAGCGCTTCAATCTGAATTACCGCAGTGCGATCCGCCTGAAGATGATGGTTCGCGAGGATGCCGGAAATGTGGGCGGTCTCACGCTGTACGGTACAGGATTCGGCAACTATAATCAGGATATTCAGGTTCGGATCAAGTATTCACCCATGTAATGCTTTTTGCATACATGGAGCGTCAGACAGAGTTTTCAGGAGCTACTGCGTTTCCCGGCGAGAACATATTTAATGGAGGAAGCGGTAACCGATGGCAAAATTAATAATTAATCCAGAACATGAGGTAAGCCGGATTAACAAGGAGATTTACGGACATTTTTCCGAACATCTGGGAAGGTGTATTTATGAGGGGATTTTTGTTGGAAAGGATTCGACCATTCCCAATGTGAACGGGATGCGTACTGATGTGGTAGAAGCGTTGAAGAGAATCAGAGTTCCGGTGCTGCGCTGGCCCGGCGGCTGCTTTGCGGACGAATATCACTGGATGGATGGAATCGGTCCAAAGGAAGAACGCAAAAAAATCATCAATACTCACTGGGGAGGTGTCGTGGAAGACAACAGCTTCGGCACACATGAGTATTTTGAGCTGTGCCGTCAGCTGGGATGCGAAACCTACATTAACGGCAATCTGGGAAGCGGCACTGTGCAGGAAATGTCCGAATGGGTAGAATACATGACTTTTGAAGGGGTTTCTCCCATGGCTGAACTGAGAAAGCAGAATGGTCATGAAAAAGCATGGAAGGTGGATTTCTTTGGCGTAGGCAATGAAAACTGGGGCTGCGGCGGCAATATGAATCCTGACTTCTATGCCAATGAATACCGCAGATACCAGACCTATGTAAGAAATTATAAAAAGGATCATTCTATTCAGAAGATCTGCTGCGGTGCCAATGTGGATGATTACGAATGGACGGAGGAGGTACTGAAAACCTGCTTTAATCATTCTCAAAAGGAACAGCACGGATTTATGGATGGTCTGTCTCTTCATTACTATGTTCATCCGGAAGGATGGGAGATCAAGGGAAGCGCCACAGGGTTCGATGACAGGGTATGGTACAAGACCTTAAGCAAAGCGTATTACATGGATGAACTGATCCGCCGCCACGGAGCGATTATGGATCAGTATGACCCGGATAAGGAAATCGGTATGATTGTGGATGAATGGGGTACCTGGTTTACAGTGGAACCCGGCACCAATCCCGGCTTCCTGTATCAGCAGAATACCATGCGTGATGCTCTGGTGGCAGGTATTACACTGAATATTTTCAACAAGCATTCCGACCGTGTGAAGATGGCCAATCTGGCGCAGATTGTCAATGTACTGCAGGCTGTGATTCTGACCGAGGGCGATCAGATGGTGAAAACACCGACCTACCATATTTTTGATATGTATAAATATCATCAGGACGGCAGACTGCTGGAATCTCATGTGGATACGGAGATGATCGGCATGGAGGAAGAATATCCGGTGCCCAATCTGACGGAGTCTGTTTCCATGGCGGAAGACGGAACAATGCATATTACTCTGACCAATCAGTCTCTGGAGCAGTCATACGATATGGATGTGATTGTTGCTGCACGGGAGATCGCCGGTGTAAAGGGTGAGATTGTAGCAGAAGAGATGCATGCCATGAATACTTTTGAAGATCCTGAATGCGTTCATGTAAAAGCGTTTGATCAGGTGGAAATCACCGGTCAGGGATTGAAATTCACGATTCCTGCATGCAGCGTTCTGCATCTTCAGGTATCTCTCCGGTAACGGTATCCTGAATGTATATAAAAACAGTAAAAAAGGTACTTCTGATTATTCAGAAGTACCTTTTTTGCTGCCTTTATTTCATTGTGTGCAGTTTGTGAAAAACTAAATTAATTCTGAATAAGTTTATAAAATACAAAATATATATGCAAATATGCATATATATTTTTTTTCAAAACACGAAAAATATATAAAACGCACATAATTTTGATAAATATTTTAAAAAAAACTAAAATAGTTATTGAAAAAATATAATAATAGAGTTATAATAGCCAAAGATGATTTGAGAAAAAAACAAAAACAGGTTAAAACCCACAAATGAGGAGATGGAGATGACAAAAAAGACTGGTGCAAAAAAACGAAAAAGAAGACAGCTGGCAGCATTGGGACTTTGCCTGAGTATGGCGTTTTCCTGTCTGGCAGGATGCCGGTCAGAAGAGAATCCGGGGCAGGATACGGCACAGAATACCGAAGCGAAGGAGAACAGCGTGAAACAGAATGAGAAAGAACGGGACGGAAAAGATTATCTGGAAGGCGTTGCTCTGGCTTACGATGAAGCGCTTGATTATGATTTTTCAGATGTGTCGGTTCATGATCCTTCCATTATGAAAGCATCTGACGGAAGGTATTATATTTTCGGTTCCCATCTGGCGGCGGCCAGCTCTGAAGATCTGGTGCACTGGGATCTGATCGATTCCGGTGTCCGGGAGGACAATGCGATCATTCCGGATGCCATGTCAGAGATGAACGATGCATTTACCTGGGCAAAGACGGATACATTCTGGGCGCCGGATGTGATTCAGCTGGCGGATGGACGCTATTACATGTATTACTGCAACTGTGAAGGGACAAGCCCTCTGTCGGCACTGGGCATTGCGGTTGCCGACAAACCGGAAGGCCCCTATGAGGATCTGGGCGTGATTCTCAGATCCGGGCAGAGCGCTGAGGAACCTGATGAAAACGGCGATATTTACGATGCTGCCATCGAGCCCAATGTGGTGGATCCCTGCGTGTTTTTTGATAAAGAAGGAAAGCTGTGGATGGTCTACGGTTCCTATTCCGGCGGTATCTACATTCTGGAGATGGATCCGGAGACGGGATTCCCGCTGAAAACAGGCTACGGAAAAAAGCTTCTGGGCGCCAATCATCTGAGAATTGAAGCCCCCTACATTATCTACAGTCCGGAGACGGATTATTACTATCTGTTCCTGTCCTACGGCGGTCTGGCCTCCGATGGAGGATACAATATCAGAGTATGCCGCTCTGAAACACCGGATGGTCCCTATTACGATTCGGAAGGGCAGAACATGGAGGAATGCAAAGGCCCCCAGGGAAGCTTTTTCGATGATTCCGCAGCGTCAAAATACGGCGTGAAGCTGATGGGTAATTTCAGTTTTGAATATCAGGAAGGCGAATTCGGCCAGTACCGCGCCGGATATGTATCGCCCGGACACAACAGTGCCATTCGTGATGAAGATGGCAATTATTTCCTTGTTTTCCATACCCGGTTTGAGGGGAAGGGAGAGCAGCACCAGGTGCGTGTTCATCAGATGTATCTGAATGAAGACGGATGGTTTGTGGTTTCTCCCTACCGCTACACCGGGGAACCGGCGGAGAATGTCATGGAAGAGGCAATTCCCGGTGCTTACAAATTGATCAATCATTTACATAATATTACTGCAAATGTACAGAAATCAGAAGACATTATCCTCGGAGAAGATCATACGGTCAGCGGCTCCTGTGAAGGAACCTGGGAAATCAAAAGGGATAATGAGGCGGTACTGGTTTTAAACGGTGTGGAATACCGCGGTGTTTTCAGAAAACAGTGGGACCAGTATGGCTTTAAAAATGTGATTACTTTTACTGCATTATCCGACAAGGGGTATGCGATTTGGGGAAGCGGCTATGAGGCGGAACCGTAACCCCGAAAAGTAATAAATAAGGAATTTAAGAAAAAGGAGGAATGATATGCGAAGAGGAAAGAAAACCCGGCTTACGGCCCTGATGCTGGCATTGTTGCTGACAGTGCCCGGCATGGCGGTTTCCGCAGCCGGAAGCTCGGATAAGGCATCTTCCGAAAAAGAAGATGTACCCGCTGCTTCGGAAGGTAATTACATTACAGATGAAGATTTTTCCAACGAAATGATAGAGAAAAATTATACTGTAGTAAACGGAGCTTCCCAGACACCCTGTTACGATGGGGAAAAGCTGGAATACCGGATTCAGGATATTTTCCGTCCCGGAACCGGCGCTGTTACAGCGGGTGATAATTACGGCTATTCTTCACCGGTCCCTCAGCTGGGTGTCGGCGACAGCGGCAAACTGATCATCGATGCCCCCGAGACAGCCAGATATCTGATCAGTATCGATTATCTGGATGTGGGAGATACGGTACTTCCCATTGAATTTTCCATGATGGTCAATGGTGATTACCAGTTTTATGAACTGCGTGACCTGACATTCGAAGCACAGTGGAAAGATCCGGGAGAGGTTTCCTACGACCGTTACGGCAATCAGATTGTTCCGGTGCCGGAAAAAATCAGGGAATGGGAAAACAAGTATATCATGGACAGCACCTATCGTCACACAACTCCCCTGTCAGTAGAACTGAAAAAAGGGGAAAATGAACTGGATCTGACCATGCTGGAGGGAACCATGCTGCTTGGCAACCTCTATCTGGAGGCCGTTTCAGAAGCCGATATTCCAGCTTATGAAGGGGGCCGGGAAGCCATGGCCGGCGATAAGGTGATTACGATCCAGGGTGAAGACATGTACAGACGGAACGCGTCCTCAATCCGTGCTGCATGCGAATACAATATCAATCTGGATCCCTACGAAGTGAAAACGAAGGCGCTGAACACGATTGATTCCACATCCTTCTCCGATGCGGGGGATCAGGTAACTTACCGGTTTGATGTGGAAGAAGAAGGGGTTTATTATCTCGCCATGAATTATCTGCAGAGCGACAAGGCCGATTTCCCGGTATTTGTCAATGTGGAAGTGGACGGGGAAATCCCTGGTGATGCCTTTTTCAATTATGGTCTGGAATACGGAAAGAAATATCAGGTCAGCACCTTCTCCGATTCGGAGGACAGGGCTCTGGGAATCTATCTGGACAAGGGGGAACATACGCTTTCCTTTACTATTGCAGCCGATCCGCTCTGTGAAGTGCTGGAAGGTATCGATGAGATCATGAGCGGTGTCAACAGCCTGAATCTTCAGATTACCAAGGTTGCAGGTACCAACAAGGATAAATACCGTGATCTGGACATCGAAAACTATATCCCTGATGCGGTGACCCGTCTGAACGGGTATGCCGATCAGCTGGACAGCCTGTGTGAGAGCATGCTGGTCTACAATCCGGACGTGAAAGAAATCGGTGCATTTTCTTCTGCACAGATTGCTTCCGAACAGCTGCGAAGCCTGGCATCGGAGCCGGATCAGCTGGCATACCGTGTATCCGAGCTGACCACCAGTACCAACTCGGTTAACCAGTTCCTGGCCAATCTGATCGATACGCTCAACAAGAACGAGCTGGCCATCGACCGGATCTATGTGTACCAGAAAGATGCGAAGCTCCCCGGAAACGCCGGCATTGTGAAATCCGTCACATCCAGCGTGAAGCGTTTCGTGACATCGTTTGCTTCCCAGGCTTACTCCACCAGCAATACCAATGAAGAACATCTTCAGGTGTGGGTAAACCGTTCCAGACAGTATCTGGAGATCATGCAGAAGATGATCGACGAGGATTTTACTGCAAAAACAGGTATTGAAGTGGATCTGGCTCTGATGCCCGATCAGAACAAGCTGATTCTGGCCAATGCATCCGGTGATGCGCCGGATATCGCAACCGGTATCAACTATGCGGTTCCGTTCGAACTGGGTATCCGCGGGGCGCTGAAAGATCTGACGGAATTTGATGATTTTGCGGAGGTGGCAGACCGGTTTGAGGAAGGTCTTCTGATTCCTTCCACCATCGATGACGGAATCTATTCCCTGCCGGAAACCATGAATTTCTGGGTGCTGTATGTGCGGACCGATATTTTCGACCAGCTGGGTCTGGAAATTCCGGAAACCATGCAGGATGTGAAAAATCTCCTGCCCAGCCTGCAGATGCGGGGTATGAATTTCTACTATCCGACAGCCGGCATGCTGTCCATGCGGAATTTCCACGGTACGACACCGCTGATTCTGCAGAATGGCGGCAGCCTTTACAAAGAGACGGCCGGTGATTCCAACCTGACCAGCGAAGAATCCGTGAAAGGTTTCAAAGAACTGACTGAGCTGTTTACCATTTACAACCTGCCCAAGGATATCCCCAACTTCTACCAGCATTTCCGCAACGGCTCTCTGCCTATCGGTATTGCGGACTATTCCGTATACAATCTGCTGCTGAATGCGGCACCGGAAATTGCCAACAGCTGGACGATTTCTCTGGTACCCGGTGTGGAAGATGAAAACGGCAATATTTCCCGTTATATCTCAGGCGGAGCGGAGAGTACGGTTATGTTCGAATCCAATGACGAGCGGGAAGCTCAGGCATGGGAGTTTATGAAATGGTGGTCTTCTACAGAGGTTCAGGCCGAGTTCGGACAGACTCTGCAGATTACCTACGGTTCCACTTTCATGTGGAATACAGCCAATAAAGAAGCGTTCAGCCTTCTGCCCTGGAAGACCAGTGACAAAAATACCATTCTGGAGCAGGCCGGGTGGATTTACGAATCCCCCAGACTTCCCGGCAGCTACATGGTGGAACGTGAAATCAGCAACGCATACAACTCGATTGTGGTGGATGGCAAGAATCTGAGGCGTACTCTGGATAATGCCACGAAGCGGATCAATCGTGAAACGGAACGAAAGCTGGAAGAGTTCGGCTACAATGACACCAACGGCAATGTGATTACGCCGTATGTGGTTCCCGATCTCGACCGGGTGAACGAAATACTGGATGAGTGCGCATCCGGGAAAGGAGGAACAGCAGAATGAAACGTCCTGCGGGAAAAAAGAACAGCATTGCCAAACGGGAATCGGGAAACAGAAGAGCCTATCTGTTTCTGCTGCCCTACCTTCTGCTGTTTCTGACCTTCATCATAGCCCCCATGGCTATGGCGATTCTGTTGTCATTTACAAACTTTGATACGATTTCATTCCCGGATTTTGTCGGGTTTATGAACTATATCAACCTGATCACCCAGGATGAAATCTTCATGCAGTATGTGCTGCCCAATACCGTGATCTACGTTATCATCGTCGGAATCGGCGGTTACATGCTGTCCTTCCTGCTGGCGTGGGTACTGGCTCAGCTGTCCAACGTTCCCAGAACGATTCTGGCTCTGATCTTTTACTCCCCCAGTATGACTTCAGGTGTTGCCATGGCGGTTGTATGGAAAATCATTTTCACCGGCGATCAGACCGGCTATCTGAACAGTATTCTGATGAATCTGGGCATTATCACAGAACCCATCGTATGGCTGGTAGATACCCGCTATCTGCTGCCCATTGTCATCATCGTTGCTCTGTGGAGCAGTATGGGTGTAGGCTTCCTGGCCATGCTGGCCGGTATTCTGAATGCGGATGAAGAGCTGTACGAGGCAGGCGCCATCGACGGCATCAAGAACCGTTTTCAGGAAATGATCTACATTACGATTCCTACCATGAAGCCTCAGATGCTGTTCGGTGCCGTTATGGCTATCGTAAATACGTTCGGCAACGGTACCATCGGCGTCATGCTGACCGGTGTCAATCCGACACCCGGCTATGCCGCACAGCTGATTGTCAACCATATTGAAGACTACGGTTTTATTCGTTATGAGATGGGCTACGCTGCAGCTGTTTCTGTAGTGTTGCTGGGCATCGTATGGCTGTTCTCCACCATTGCGAAGAAACTGTTCACGGAAAAAGATTGAGAAAGGAGGACGGAATATGGCTGGATACAGAGGAAGTAATATCAATCCGAAACGATTTGAGCGCAGTCAGCTGAAACTGATCATTGCGGTGCTGCCGCTGGCAATCTTCATGATTCTGCCGATCATTTACATTATCTGTCATGCATTCAAACCGGTGGAAGAGCTGTTTGCGTTTCCTCCCAAGTTTTTTGTAACAAGGCCCACGCTGGACAATTTCCGGGATCTGATGAAAGCTTCTCAGACATCGGGGATTCCCCTGAGCCGTTATGTATTTAACAGTGCGATCGTTACACTGGCAGACGTGGTACTTTCCATCGTACTTTCCACTTCGGCGGGTTTTGCCCTTTCCAAACTGAAATTCAAAGGAAAAGAAGCGCTGATGGAAATCAACAATATGGCGCTGATGTTCGTGCCGGTGGCGGTTATGATTCCCCGTTACCTGATCATCAAGCAGCTGGGAATGACCAACAATTACCTGGCGCATGTCCTGCCTCTGGTAGCGATGCCGGTAAGTCTGTTCCTGGTGAAACAGTTCATTGACCAGATTCCCGATGCGCTGATCGATGCGGCCTACATGGACGGCGCCAACGATTTCATCGTATACTGGAAGATCATCCTTCCGCTGGTTCGTCCTGCAATCGCGACTTCAGCGATTCTGGCATTCCAGCAGGTATGGATCAATGTGGAAACCTCCAACCTGTATATGAATGAGGACGGACTGCGGACGCTGGCATTTTACATGAATACGCTGACCAATGCCAACAACACCGTTGCCGGCCAGGGTATTGCCGCTGCCGCAACGCTGATCATGTTCGTACCGAACCTGCTGATGTTTATCATATGCCAGAAGAGTGTCATGAACACCATGGCTCATTCCGGTATCAAGTAAGGAGGGGAGAAGATGAAAAAGTGGACAAGAAAGTGCGCTGGTGTTCTTCTGCTCCTTCTGGTTATCACAATGGTATTCCCTGTTACCGCCAGTGCTGCGGTTCCGTATAAGACCTATACCATTGACGGATATGGCTATGTGACAGAAACACAGACCGCATATATGCCGGAGAGCTCCATCGTGAAGCTGGGAGATTACTCCATGGTCACCCCCAAGGACCTGAAGGTGACAGAGGACGGCCACATGTATATTGCGGATGCCGGGGCCGGAGTCGTATATGAAACGGATCTGGAAGGCAATCTGGTAACTGTTTACGGAGAAGGAAAACTGAAAGAGCCTTACGGCGTTTTTGTAACAGATGACAAATCGGTGTATGTGGCGGATCACTCCGGTCTGGTTGTGGTATTTGACAAAGACGGAAACGTGACTGCGGAATATGCCAAGCCCAACCATCCCCTGTACGGAAGCGGTGATTTCAAGCCGATCAAGATCGTTGTCAATAAAGGCGGAGATATGTACATCGTCTGCGAAGGCAACGGAAACGGTCTGGTTCAGCTGACTCCCACCGAGGGCGGTACCTTCCTGGGCTATTTCGGTACCAACTATGCTTCTGTAAGCCTGCTGCGAATGGTACAGGAAGCTGTATTTACCGACGCACAGCTGGCCAAGATGGTCAGCAACCTGCCGGCGACACCGGTTAATGTGGCCATCGATGATCAGGGACTGATCTATACCGTAACACCCGGTGAAAAAGAGAGCAGTCTGAAAAAACTGAACATCGCCGGCTCCAACCTGATCGAGCCCGATGCCTATGACGGCAAGGAAACGGCAGTGGCTGTGGGCAACCACGACAATGTTTATGTAGCTTCCTCAGACGGCTACATTTATGAATACAATTCGGAAGGCGATATGCTGTTCGTATTCGGCGGACGTGACGACGGCCGCTTCCGGATCGGTCTGAGCAAAAAGGTGGAAGCCATCGATGTGGATGCCAATGACAACCTTTATATTCTGGACTCCGACAGCTGTCAGGTTCAGGTGTTCCGTGCAACCGAGTTTACAAACCTGCTGCACAGCGCTCTGAATCTGTATGAAAACGGCCGGTACGCAGAGAGCAAAGAGCCTCTGGAACAGGTTCTGGAGATGAACAGTCTCTTTGACTATGCCAATGAGGCCATGAGCCGTTCCTATCTTCAGGAAGAGGACTACGAAAATGCTCTGAAATATGCAAGAGTATCAAAGGCTTTCAGCGTTTACTCCGATGCATTCTGGGAAGTACGGAATACCTGGCTGAGAAACAACATGATTCCTGCTGTGGGCATTATCGTGCTGATCATTCTGGTGATTCAGCTTCTGAAATACTGCCATAGAAAGAAGGGTATTTTCAATCCGGTGATTAAAGCTACCGAAGGAATCCGCAGCAGCGGCGTATGGACCCGGTTTATGTACATGTTCTATTACATGAAGCATCCTGTGGACGGCGCCTACGGACTGCGGTACGAAGGAAAGAGTGCTTTCCTCAATGCCAATATCATGCTGGGTCTGACCACGTTGATCTACCTGCTGAACAAGTACTGCTGCGGCTTTCTGCTGCGGACAGTCCGCGAAGGCCGGTATACCATCGGAACGGATGCGCTGACACTGATCGGTGTATTCCTGGTGCTGGTCATCTGCAATTACCTGATGTGTACCATCAACGACGGTGAAAGTACCTTTAAGCGTCTGTACTGTGGTCTGGCATTTTGTCTGGCTCCCTATGTGATTCTGCAGCCCTTCTGCATCCTGCTCAGCAACGTCATTACCTACAATGAAGTGTTCCTGATCCAGTTTGCCGAGATCTTTATCTTTGCATGGGTTGCGATCCTGGTATTCATGACGATTAAGGAGACCAATAACTATACTGTAAAAGAAACCTTTAAAATCATATTCTTTACCCTGTTTACTGTTTTGATTCTGGCTCTGCTGGCATTTATTCTGTTTATGCTGTGCAGACAGGTGATCGAATTTATTGCTTCCATATTCGGAGAGGTGGTGTATCGGATTGGCAAATAAAAAATTATTGAAGAAAAGCAGACATTTTCTGGCCATTTTACTGGCTGCCGGTCTTGCATTCTCACCGATTGTCCAAAGTACGGCTTTTGCAACGGAAGTGGAAGAAACAGAAGGAGACACCGGTCAGGATACGGCTCAGGGGGATACGGCAGCTGCAGCGGAGCCCGATGGCGACGGAGGCGGAGAAGCTGTTGAAACGGTAGACGTTTCTGCTGCGGAAAAGAAAGAGGCACAGAAAGAAGCGGTGGTGGCCCGCCCCGGAGACAGCATCAAGGGTCACAGAAAAATCGCTGAAAATGATATCGTGGAGATGTATCTGAAGGAAGAAAATCTGTCACTGATCATCCGCAATAAGGAAAACGGAGCCATCATGGAGTCCACGGTCAGTGATCCGGACGATTCTCTCAACACAACCTGGAGAAGTTTCATTCAGTCCGGCGTCGGTTTTCTGATTCTGAACGGCCTCAATGAGGAACGAAGCGACCTTCTGGCGGCGGATGCTGATATCAAAGTGACAGCACAGGATGCAGGGTTTACTGCCGATGTCACTCTGAAAAAATACGAAATTTCGTTTCAGATGATCGTAGCTCTGGAGGGAGAAGGTTTTACGGTGGAAATTCCTTCCGAATCGATTCAGGAAGAACAGAAAGATGTGACCATCGGAAGTATTTACGTTTATCCTTTCCTGGGTTATACCTACGCCTCGGAACGTGACGGCTATATGCTGGTGCCTGACGGTAACGGTGCTCTGATCTATCTGGATGACAAGGACGGAAGATTTTCTTCCCCTCTGACTCTGAAGGTATGGGGCGACAATGCCGGTGTGGATGAAAGCTACGTGCTGTCCCTGTTCTGGGATGAATATCAGACGGTTAATGATGCCGAGCTGGTTATGGCACCTGTATACGGTATGGTACATAGCGATACACAGATGTCCATGCTGGCAGTGATTGAAGAAGGCGCTGTGGATGCCAGCATTATCGCATACCCCAACGGTGCGGTAACCAATTACAACTGGATCACGCCCCGGTTTACCATGCGCCGGATCTACAAACAGCTGACCAGCCAGCGGGGTGACAGCTCCGTACAGCTTCAGGAAAAGAACCGTTCCGATTACAATATCCGGATCCGTTATCTGTTTGGTTCCAATGATGATGCGGACTATGCCGGCATGGCAAATCAGTATCGGGACTATCTGCTGTCACAGGAGGGCATGCAGGCGGAAGACAACGATTTCCGTATCCGCCTCGATTTCCTTGGCAATGACCGGGAAAACGGCATGATCGGCAAAAAGACCGTAACCATGACCACGACTGATGATATCCGTGAGATGTATGAAGATCTGAAATCGGAACAGGTGACCGATATTCTGTCTGTCTACAAAGGATGGCAGAAGGGCGGTATCTGGAGCGTTCCCATCACTTCCTACAAAGCGGACCGGAGTATCGGCGGAACACGTGATCTGACAAAGCTGATGGAAGAAAGCGCGGAGAATGGAATTCAGCTGTATCTGTATCAGGATGCGCTGCGTGCCAACCCCGCCACGGTCAATACCGTATTCAATGTAATCAAGAAGCTGGACGAAAGTGTCTACAAGGAGAATACCTATAAGGAGATTTATGAGTATTTCAATTTCCAGACACCTTCCAAAGCAATCGAGCGTCTGAACAGTGCTGTGAAGAGCTATGAAAAAGACGGTGTTACAAACATCGCTCTGACCGGTATCAGCGATCATCTGTTCAGCTACAACTACAGCGGAAAGCAGTACAGCCGCGTGGATACACTGAATGCATTTCAGGACAGTATCAGCGTCTGCGACGAGAAGCTGAATCTGGTTCTGGAAAATCCTCTGTCCTGCTACTGGGCCAATACGGAAAGTATCCTTGATATGCCGGTAAATTCCTCCAATTATATCTTTACCGACGAGGAAGTTCCGTTCCTGTCCATGGCACTGAAAGGTGTAATCCCCATGTACGGTGCTTATACCAACTTCGAAGCGGACGGCTCGAAATATTTCCTGGAGCTGGTGGAAACCGGTATCTATCCTTCATTCTATCTGACCAGGGAAGACCCTGTCGATCTTCTGTATACCAACTCATCGGATCTGTATACTTCCCGGTATGAAGTATATCGCCCCGAGATTATCCGGTATTATCAGGAGCTGAAGGCAGTCAACGATCAGGTAAAGGGTGCGTATATTACCGACCGTGTGCGTCATGACAGCAATGTGGTGGAAGTGACCTACAGCAACGGTGTGAAAATCTATGTAAACTACAGTCAGAAAGATGTTACAGTGGACGGTGTCTCTGTAGATGCCATGTCCTATGTGGTAAGGCAGGTGTAATTCATGGCAAATAATAAAAACGGGCTCAAAAAGCGCATGGGAGGCACTCTTAAGAGCAGAGAAGCCATGATGGGCTATCTGTTTATTCTTCCCTGGCTGATCGGTGTGATCATATTTGTGGTGCGGCCTCTGGGACAGTCCTTTATGTTTGCATTGAGCAAGGTAAAGATGACGCCGAAGGGGCGTGTCAGCACTTTTATCGGACTTCAGAACTTTACGCAGATCCTGCAGGAGGATGAAACCTTCCCCACGGAGCTGTGGGAGTACCTGATCAAGACAATCATCGCGGTACCGGTTATCGTAGTATTCGCTTTGATCATTGCTCTGCTGCTGAACAGTAAAATCAAAGGCAAAGGATTTTTCCGTCTGGTATTTTTCCTGCCCGTAATCATCGCCAGCGGCCCGGTTATGACCCAGCTGGTAGATCAGGGTGCAGGCTCCATTCCGGCACTGAATACCTCAATGATTGCCGGTGCTCTGGCTTTCCTGCCGGGGGTTCTGGTGGATGCCATAGTGGATGTCTTTCAGAATATCGTCCTGTATCTATGGTATTCCGGGGTGCAGATTCTGATCTTCCTGGCCGGGGTGCAGAAGATCGACAGTTCCCTGTATGAGGCAGCAAAAATGGACGGCGGTTCTACCTGGGTATGTTTCTGGAAGATTACGCTTCCGACCATCAAGCCCATGATCCTGCTGAATGCGGTATATACGGTCGTATTCCTGTCCAACAATGAACAGAACAACATTATCAATACCATCAAGGATGCCATGTTCGGTACCACCGGCAGCAAGGGATACGGATATGCATCTGCCATGGCCTGGCTGTATTCCCTGATCGTAATTGTTCTGGTGGCACTGGTTGCAGCGTTCCTGACGCTGAAAAAGGATGCTTACCAGAAACAGGTAAAACTGGCACAGAAACAGCTGAAGCAGGAAGAACGGGCGCTTCGTAAAGTAAGAAGAAGGGGGGAGAAGTATGAAAAGCTTAAGGAAAGAGAAAGAGCCAAAGCAGCCAAAGGCCGCTAGAGCCGCAGCCCGTCCCGGCAGATTCGACATGAACAGATTCAGAAAATGGCTTCTGGGTTCCAAGGACAGCCAGGGCGCGGGAAAAACGGCAGTGATTTATCTCCTGCTGATCTGTATCGGTTTCGTTTATCTGTATCCGGTGCTTTACATGATCAGCAAGAGTCTGATGAACCGTGCAGATCTGCTGGACAGCTCCGTAAGCTGGATCCCCAGCGTACTTTACGTAAAGAACTATATTGACGCCTTTACCAGTATGAATTTTGTGGATACGTTCTGGAAATCGGTTGTGGTTGCCGGGCTTCCCACACTGCTGAACATGATCGTATGTGCCATTGTGGGGTATGGATTTGCGCGGTATGAATTTCCGTTGAAGAAGATGCTGATGGGAATTCTCATCGTATCCTTCATCATCCCTCCCCAGATTACCATGATGCCCACCTATCTGCTTTACAATGATCTGGGCATTCTGGATTCCCTGATGGCTTATCTGCTGCCGGCAGCGCTGGGACAGGGGCTGAAGTCACCGCTGTATATTCTGATTTATTACCAGTTCTTCAAGCAGATACCTAAAGTACTGATTGAAGCGGCGAAGATCGATGGCTGCGGACATTTCAAGTCTTTTGTGAAAATTGCCATTCCTTCCGCCGCTCCCGGAATCCTGGTTGTATTCCTGTTTTCACTGGTATGGTACTGGAACGAGGCCTATCTGACACAGCTGTATGTATGCGGCGTGTTCGGTGATGGTTTCTGGAACACTCTGGTGGTTGCTCTGAAGAGTTTCAATGACAGTTATACGGCAACCGGCGCGTCCGTAACCGGTGAGACCATGGGCAGCCTGAACGAAGGGATCAAGATGGCGGCAACCATGCTGAGTATACTGCCGGTTCTGCTTCTGTATTTCGTACTGCAGAAACAGTTCGTGGAAAGCGTTGACAAAACCGGTATCACCGGTGAATAAAAATAAAATAAAATTTTCCCGTCCTGCTGTGTGCGTGCGGAATGCATCCGCAGCAGGATGGCAAAAAATATACCATTTTAAAGGAGGAAACTATATGAAAAAGAGAATGTTGAGCTTACTTCTCGCAGCAACCATGGCTGCAGGTATGCTGACAGGCTGCGGCGGCGGTGGAGATAAGGAAGCCGCAAAGACAGACACAGACTCCAGGGCAGCAGGAGAACAGAGCGGTTCCGATGCGGATGCAGATGCAGAAGGCCTTCCGCCCATGACCGACGAGGAAATCGAACTGACCTACATGAACTTTGACAACAAGGTTCTGACCGAATATCTGGCAGAGAAGTTCGAAGAAAAGTATCCCAACATCAAGGTAAATATCATCTACGAGCCCGCAGGTGGTACTTACAATGACACACTTCTGAACCTGGTTAATACCGGAAAAACACCGGACTGCTTCATGATCCTGGGTAACTGCGATTTCGCACTTTCCAATGATCTGCTGGGCGATATGACCGAGTACTGGGAAAATGACCCCGAAAATGAAAATATCCTTCCTTCCATCAACGGTGCGAAGCTGGGCTATTACGGAACAGACAAAAAGCTGGGAACACCCATGAAATTCTTCCCCGATGCAATTTATGCCGATATGGCCGTATTTGAAAAGCTGAATGTAACCATGCCGGATACCGACTGGACATGGGAAGAAATGATCCAGTCTTTCAAGGATGTTACTTCTCCTGATGAAGGTATCTACGGTTTCAACCAGTTCCACTCTATCGTAACTTACTATCCCGTAGCTGCTGATCCCAACTGCATTGGTGAATTCGGATGGGATGGCGAAAGCTTCCATATGGAAAACTGGGCAGTAGGTGTTAACACACTGGCTGAACTGATGAAAGGCAAATACCGTGCACCCATGACAGAAGACGAAATCGTTGCATGGCTGGGCTCCAACGAATGGGCAGGCGCATCAGGCAAGATCGGTTACCAGGTAGACGCGTTCTGGACATATCTGAATCTGTTTGATACAGATGAATACCGTGCAAAGGGTATTGAGATGGTACCTTACGCAACTCCCAGTGTGGAAGGCAGCGACTCCAAATATAAATTCGGCGTACTTGATTTTGGCGGTATCTCATCCGGTACAGAACATCCCAGAGAAGCATACGAACTGCTGAAATGGATGGGCTGGGGCGTTGAAGGCTGGAAAGTGAAAGTAGAAGCCTACAAGACTCTGAAAGATGAAGAAGCAGGCGTTGAAATCTACAAACAGTCCATGCCCATGCCTCTGACAATGGATGAAGAAGTATGGACAGAAATGCAGACCGCATTCTTCCCGACTCTGAAGAAAGCAGAAGCAGATCAGACAGAAAAGGATAAAAAATACGGTAAGTATTTCGATGATTACTTCGATCAGGTAAAACAGGGTGTAATTCCTTTCGGTGACTGCCAGATTCCCGGTTTTGCAGGTTTTGTAGGTGCAGACGGCCCTTACGCCGGTGTTGAAGATTCTGTATTCAACGGTGAAAAGAATGCAAGCGACTGGGTAACAGAACTGGAAGAAAAAGCAAACGAGTATAATCGTCAGGCTATGGAAGACGCCGGTCTGGAATAAACCATCCGGAAGTAGTATAGGTAATAGATCAGGCGGCAGCGGGATTGTATGAAAAGAGTCCGCGGCTGCCTGACACAGATATGCCGGGGTGTGCTGATACATTCCGGCATTTTTTCAATAAGTGCAGAAACGCTGGAAGGTCTGAAAAACGCAGAGGAGATTACAGTCTGGACGAAACACGAATCCGGTCCTCAGAGTATTCATATCTGGGCTCCGGAGATTCACCGGATCATGGGAAAATGGATCATTTATTATTCAGCCGGCGATGTGGATGATATCTGGGAAATCCGTCCCTATGTGCTGGAATGTCAGGGAGATGATCCCATGAAAGATCCATGGAAAGAACTGGGGATGATGCAGGCTGCACCGGAGGATGAATTCTCTTTCCATGATTTTTCGCTGGATGCCACTGTGTTTGAGAACAGAAGCAGCTGGTACTACATCTGGGAGGAGAAAACCGGTGTGGGGAAGAAGATTTCCAATCTGTATATAGCCAGAATGGAGACGCCGAACCGTCTGGAGACGGTACAGGTGCTTCTGACAACACCCGATTACGACTGGGAACGGATCGGTTTCTGGGGCAATGAAGGACCGGCAGAATTCCTTTGTAAAAGCAGAGGACGGCGTAACGGATCTGTGCATCTATCACGCAAGACAGTATGAAATACCGGATGGAGATCCACTCTACGATCCCAACCGCCATATGATGGTTATGCCGGTCATCTGGAACGAAGATGGATTTCCGGAATTTTGTTATCCTGCACAGAAATAATAAAGCAAACCTGAGAATAAGGTACTGCTGAGAGCCTGACGGATACGCTGCACCGGGAAAGCACGCGGTGTATTCGAAACCGGCTCAAAACATTTGCTTTAATTGTTTATATTTATTATATATTTGATTTAATTTAATCTTTTTCTGCAATACATAAAAAAGTGTTGACAGAAAAATGAAAATGTAGTAAGATATGACTTGTTCAAGGGAACAATAGAAAGTCAAACAGAGATGCGCGAGTGGCTCAGTGGTGGAGTATCGCCTTGCCAAGGCGAGGGTCGCGGGTTCGAATCCCGTCTCGCGCTTAACAAAAAAGAAGATGGTTACGTTGTAACCATCTTCTTTTTTGTTGAGTCCGCGGTCTTCGAACATGGCATTTCAGCTTATGGAAGACGGGAAACTGAAAAGCCATGTTCGAATGACCTCGGACTCACTGAAGTGAGTCCTGGGTCAGACCCTCCCGTCTCGCGCGTTGTAGATTTCTCCGCGGGTCATCCGAACATGGCATTTCAGTTTATAAATAACGGGAGTCCTGAAACGCTTTGTTCGAATGACCTCGACCTCACGGAGTGAGGTCAGGGGCAGACCCTCCCGTCTTGTGTTTTGTTTTATTTCTGGTCATCGAAGCGCCGGTTTCGGTAGTAGTATTCTCTGTCGTGGTCGTTGATTTCACGGAGTACTTTGCAGGGGGAGCCGACGGCGAGTACGTTGGCGGGGATGTCTCTGGTTACGACGCTGCCTGCGCCGATTACGGTGTTTTCTCCGATGGTTACGCCGGCGAGGACGATGGCGCCTGCGCCGATCCAGACATTGTCTTTGATTGTGACGGGAAAGCTGTACATTCCGTCAAGCCGGTGCTCCGGGGCAAGGGGGTGTCCGGTGGTGCAGATTGTGACATTTGGTCCGAACATGACGTGATTGCCGATGGTGACGGTATAGTCGTCTACAAAAGTTGTTCCGTAATTGAAGTAGCATCCGTCTCCAACGGAGATTGTCGTTCCCCGGCAGAGCATCAGGGGCTGGTTGATCCATACGTCTTTTCCGCAGTGTCCCAGCAGTTTTTGCAGGATTTCTGCTCTTTTTTCTGATTCCGAAGGGCGGGACTGATTGAAGTCATAGAGCAGCTCTTTTGCAATCCGCTGCTCCTCCAGATATTCGTCACAGTCATTCCAAAGATATCCTTTTTCCATTTTTTCCAGTTCTGTCATGAGATAAGGTTCCTCCTGAGTTGTATGATGATTGATCCACGTAAAGGTTCTTTTCTGATTGATTATAATGATGTTACTATGATATCATTATCATGTGGCAAAAAATAGTGATATTTTGATTGAAATTATAAATATATTGAGGTGATTATGTTTTCTTTGATTCTGGATGATGATCTTCAGGAAATGACAGTGCATGGAACGGATGCGTTTCCGTATGAAATCTATGATGGTGGAGTTTCCCTGTTTGCGGAAGGATACCTTGACTGGCACTGGCACCACAGCTTCGAGATCAATTATGTGACAGAGGGTGTACTTGTTTATTTCGTGGAAAACAGAAAATATGAAATTCATCCGGGTGAGGCTGTTTTCATAAATGCCGGAAGGCTTCACCGTGCGCTTTCGGATGATTCGGCACAGCAGTCTCTGACGATTGTTTTTCGTCCGGGCCTGCTGTGCAATGATGCTGCATCTCAGGTATATGAGAATTTGATTGCAGCTTTTGTCGCATCCCGGACGGAGAGTCTGCATTTGACGGGGAAGGTTCCCTGGATGGAAGAATGTCTTTCCCTGCTCCGACTGGTCTTTCAGACAAGAGAAGAATCCGGTTTTGGCCATCAGATTGAAATCCGTGGACTGATCTGTATTATTTTTGCAAAAATACTGCAGAATACTCCGCACGATGATATTTTGTCCAGTGAAGAAACGGGGATAAAAAAGCGGCTGCGCAATATTCTGACTTTTTTGTCGATTCATTATGCGGAAGATCTGACGCTTGACAGGATCGCTTCTGTCGCCGGGCTGAGTTCAGAGGAGTGCTCACGTTTTTTTCACAGACAGATGGGAATACCGCTTTTTACCTATTTGAACCGTTATCGAATTGAAAAAGCCTGTGAACTTCTTGTCATGTCCGACATGCCCATCGGTGATATTGCCCTTTCTGTCGGATTCAACAGCTTCAGCTATTTCAGCAAGCGGTTTTCAGAGATCATGCATCTCTCCCCCGGTCAATATCGCAGAAAGATTATCTCATCTATCAGCTGATTGCCGGGAAAAGGGGGATTGCGCTGGCGGTGGGTTGCATGGTACAATATTGTAATGTATTTTGCTGAATCGGGTATTCCGGTTCGCGCTGCGTTATAATGGAGGAGAAAATGATGAAAAGAACAGGTTTTGATAATGGAAAATACCTGGATATGCAGTCGGAGCACATCAGGGACAGAATCGCACAGTTTGGCGGCAAGCTGTATATGGAATTTGGCGGCAAGCTGTTTGATGATTATCACGCGTCCCGGGTTCTGCCGGGTTTTATGCCGGACAGCAAGCTCAAGATGCTGCTGAAGCTGAAGGAGCAGGCAGAAATCGTGATTGCTGTCAGTGCCGGAGCGATTGACAGCAACAAGCGCAGGGGTGATATTGGTATCACATATGATATGGAAGTGCTGCGTCTGATCGATCTGTTCCGGAGTGTGGGACTGTATGTGAGCAGCGTGGTAATTACCCAGTACAACGGTCAGAAATCTGCAGATGCTTTTATCCGCAGGCTGGAAGATCTGGGAATCCGGGCGTACCGGCATTATCTGATTGAAGGATATCCTTCCAATATACCGCTGATCGTAAGCAAAGACGGCTATGGGAAAAATGATTATGTGGAGACGAGTCGTTCTCTGGTTGTGGTGACGGCGCCGGGACCCGGCAGCGGCAAGATGGCAGTGTGCCTGTCTCAGCTGTATCATGAAAACCAGCGTGGAATCAAGGCGGGCTATGCCAAGTTTGAGACATTTCCCATCTGGAATATACCGCTGAAGCATCCGGTGAATCTGGCCTATGAAGCAGCGACTGCCGATCTGAAGGATGTGAATATGATCGATCCTTTCCATCTGGAGGCTTATGGCAGGATCGCGGTCAATTATAACCGTGACGTGGAGATTTTCCCGGTTCTGCAGGAGATTTTCAATAAGATTTACGGCTCCTCTCCCTATCAGTCGCCCACGGATATGGGTGTGAATATGGCCGGCAACTGTATTTTTGACGACGAGGCAGTGAAGGATGCGTCCCGTCAGGAGATTCTGCGCCGTTATTATACAGCTCTGTGCGAACAGAAAAAAGGTGCGGAAAAGGCAGAAGAGATCAGTAAGCTGGAGCTTCTGATGAATCAGGAGGGGCTGACCGGGAATGACCGCCCGGTAGCAAAGGCTGCCAGAGAGCGGGAAGTCCTGATCGATGAACCGGTGGCTGCCATTGAACTGCCGGACGGAAAGATCATATCCGGCCGGAATCAGGAACTGCTGGGAGCTGCATCGGCCATGCTGCTCAACGCGCTGAAGGAACTGGCCGGAATTCCTGATGAGATTCATCTGCTGGCATCTTCCGTAATCAAGCCGGTACAGGATCTGAAAGTACAGTATCTGGGGAATCAGAACCCGCGTCTCCATACGGATGAGGTGCTGGTGGCATTGTCCGTCAGTGCGGCGGAAGATGAGAATGCCAGAAAAGCGCTTTCCTGCCTGCCTCAGCTGAAAGACTGCGATGCTCACTGTTCCGTCATTCTTTCGCCGGTGGATCAGGATATTTTCCGCAGACTGCATATTAATATGACCTGCGAACCAAAATACCAGAATAACCGGCTGTTTCATCTGTAGGAAATGTTTAAAGCATTTTTCGTGATATTTTGCCGGCAGGCACTGGTAATTTTCTCCGGAGTACGTTAAAGGAAGCACGGTTGTGCTTTGCCGAACCGTTTCGAACAAATCAGGCGGCCCCATGAACAATCTGGACGTTCATGGGGCCGCCTTTTGTCGATTTACAGATCCTTTGCCCTGTAAATCATCTCATACTGATCTTCACCTGCGATCCGGACGATCTGCTCGATTTCCTGCAGATGATCCACGGGGACGGGATCTTTATCGGCTGCGTATTTCACGCAGGTTCCGCAGGAGGAGCTGAGACTTCTGGGAACGGGCATGACCTGAGCCGGAAGTCCCTGGCGGGAACAGTTTTTCTTAAATCGCGTGGCACCGAAATGAGAGAAAAATGTTGCAATATACTCTTCCATAATCCGGTGTACTATTTTGTAAGGGTCAGAAGATAGTCGTCTCCCTGTTCGGTAACGGCTACCTGATAGCCCTGATGGGATGCGAAACGGGTAACATTTTCTCTGGCGGTTACGTTGTCCACCAGGATTTCATAACGGCTGTCTTTGGAGGCCAGAGCCTTTTTGGTCATGATAACCGGTTCGGGGCATGATAATCCTCTTGCATCTACTGTTTTCATATGCACTCCTCCTGTTTAAGCTTCCTGCCGTCTGGAATTGACAGCGGCAATGACAGTTACAACAACGATACCGATGATAACGGCAATTTTACCGTTGGCTGTAGGGCCTTCCCCGGAAGATGCCAGACCGAAATTGTGGCAGAAAGCAGCACCTACCATCAGACCGATTACAGCCATAACGGAGTCGGTATTGCCTTCACCGGCCAGAATCAGCTGTCTTAAGGGGCAGCCGCCGAGAAGGACGCATCCGAAACCTGCAAGCAGCATGCCCAGAGCGTTCCATAAAGCATCAGTATGGGCAATGGGCTGTCCTGCCATGCCCAGTGTGAAATAAGCGTTGCCTGTTACGGCACCAAGGATGATATTGCCCAGGCAGGCGCTGACCAGAATGGCGATGAAGCCGAACAGCAGCTTTGATTCATGGAAAAGGATGGCATCACGGATACCGCCTACCATGCAGAGACGGGTACGCTGTGCCAGAATACCTACGATGACACCGGCAGCAAGGGAAATGGCGATGGCTGCGTGTTTTGCACCGGGGCCTCCGTCAGCTTCCGTAAAATGAATAAATGCAGGTGCAGCCACCAGCAGTACAAGAAATACGATCTGTACGGTGGGGAAGACAAATCCTTCCAGCTGCTGCATCTTGTAGCTTCTCTTTAACGTATAGCCTCTGTTGAGGAAAAATACGCCGACAACGATACCGGTAGCAAAACCGACGATACCGAAAAGGGCATTCAGGTCACCGCCTGCCAGACGCAGGATCATACGGAACGGGCAGCCCAGGAACATCAGGCAGCCGATCATAACAAAGAATCCCAGAATAAAGCGGGTAACCGGCGCGGAACCGCCGCGGGGAGCAAATTCTCTGGTTGCCAGAGAAATGATGCAGGATCCCAGAACGAGACCGATGATCTCGGGACGTATGTACTGAACGGCTGCTGCGGAATGAAGTCCCAGCGCGCCGGAAGTATCACGCAGGAAGCAGGCAATACAGAAGCCCATGTTGGCCGGGTTTCCGAAATAAACCAGTGCAACCGCGATCAGACCGATGATCACACCGGCCACAGTAATGAAAGTTTTTTCGTTTTTCATGTGTTTCATATCCTTTCTAATACTTGTTCAGAGTTCTGCGAGTCCGGAAACGGGGATAGTTCTGAACAATCGCATGGTGTAAACTCTGCAATTAAGAAGATGATAACATGTATAAGAAATATTTTCCAATTGATTTCCGGGGCGAAAACCGCGGATTTATAGAATAAAACAATAAATAAAGCGCGGAGACAGAAAAAAATTCTGTTGGATTTGCATGATGGAGCCGGTTGTGATAAGATGATTTTCAGACAGATTGTCCGGAGAAACCGGAATGAGGAATATTTCACGGAAATCGGGGAAATCAGTTACCCGAATATACAGGAGAAGAATAATATGAGAAAAATTTATCTTGATCAGGCCAGTACAACCTTTCCCAAGCCGCCACAGGTGCCTGAAGCCATGTACCGTTATATGACGGAGAATGGAACGAACATCAATCGGGGAGGCTACGAGGATGCCTACTCCGCAGAAGATATGGTACTGGAGACGAGAGAGCAGCTGTGTGAGCTGTTCCATTTTAAACAGTGCGAAAATGTGATTTTTACACCCAATATTACCACCAGTCTGAATCTGATACTGAAAGGATTTCTGCAGCCCGGAGATCATGTGCTGGTGTCTTCCATGGAGCACAATGCGGTGATGCGGCCCTTGCGTCAGCTGGAGAAAAGAGGAGTCAGCTTCGATCGGATTCCCTGTACCCGGGAAGGGGAACTGCATGTTTCCGAAATGGAAAAGCTGCTTAAGCCCGGGACCCGTGGGGTGGTGATGCTTCATGCGTCCAATGTCTGCGGGACTGTGATGCCTGTGCAGCAGGTGGGGCGGTTCTGTCATGAGCACGGCTTGAAATTTATCCTGGATTCGGCCCAGACAGCGGGCGTTCTTCCGGTGGATATGGAGCAGATGCATGTGGATGCGCTGGCATTTACCGGGCACAAAGGACTCCTGGGACCGCAGGGAACGGGCGGCTTTCTGTGCACAGAGGAGATGGTCCGCTCCATTGATCCGCTGATTTCCGGCGGCACCGGCAGCATTTCTCATACGGAAGAAATCCCGGAATTCATGCCGGACCGGTTTGAGCCGGGGACTCAGAACCTGCCGGGAATCGCAGGGCTTCATGCAGCCCTCGATTATCTGAAAGTAACGGGAATCCGGACCATCTATGAAAAGGAGATGCAGCTGACAGGCGCTTTTCTGGAGAGACTGGGGGAGCTGGAAACGGTGCATCTGAAGGATGGAACCGCTCCTGTCCGGATTGTGGGAAAACGGGATCTGAAGGACCGGACGGCGGTGGTATCGATCCTTCCGCTGGCACAGGATCCGGCCCGGATTGCGTATGAACTGGATGCACAGTACGGAATCATGACCCGGGTGGGACTTCACTGTGCGCCCAGCGCGCACAAAACCCTGGAAACCTATCCCACGGGAACCATCCGTTTTGCATTTGGACATACCAATACGATGGAGGACGTGGAAGAGGCCGCCAGGGCTCTGCGGGAACTGCTGGTTCCGTAAACAGAATCGGCAGCGTTTTTGCAGTGCCATAAGTGGCAGAGAAAATATAATCTATGGGATATTACGGGTGGAGCAGGATAGAATTGTCCTGCTTTTCCGTTACGTAGCCGATGATTTCGGCACAGGGGATGCTGTCCTTCAGCTCACGGATCAGTTTCTGACCGTCTTCTTCCTTCACAGCAATCAACAGTCCGCCGGAGGTCTGGGGATCATAGAGGATATCCTGCATGGCCAGCGGGATGGAAGGATCTGCCGTGACACCTGCTTCCGCGTAGTGGCGGTTGCGGTAGGCACCGGCAGGAATCAGGCCCATCTCTGCCATTTCGAAAGCTTCCTTATGGTAGGGAATGTCCGAAACCTTGTAGTGGACGGTGGCGTTGCTGCCCTGAGCCATCTCATAGCTGTGCCCCATAAGGCCGAAACCGGTAACATCGGTGCAGCTGTGCACTTCATAGCGGACCATCAGATCCCGGGCTGTTTTGTTCAGTGTCGCCATCTGAGCGTAGATCCGGTTCATCAGGGCGGGATTGTCAAGCATCTCTGCCTTGGCAGCGGTAGTCAGAATCCCCACGCCCAGAGGCTTGGTCAGAATCAGAACATCGCCGGGGCGGGCGCCGGAGTTGGTCAGCACTTTTTGGGGATGAACGAAGCCGGACACGGCAAGTCCGTACAGCGGCTGGGTGTTCTCAATGGTATGACCGCCGGTGATAATGGTATCAGCCTCGTAGGCTTTTTCATAGCCGCCCCGCAGAATCTCCTGTGTGGCCGTTTTGTCCATATCCGCCGTAACACACATCACATTAAGCGCCAGTCGGGGCTGTCCGCCCATGGCGTACACATCGCTCAGCGCATTGGTCGCCGCAATCTGTCCGAACATGAAGGGATCGTCCACGATGGGAGGGAAAAAGTCGATGGTCTGAACCAGTGCGGTGTCATCGGTGATCACATACACGGAAGCATCATCGCTTTTATCAAATCCCACAATCAGCCGCTCATCAAATCTTGTAGGGAAATCAGACAGCAGTTTTGCCAGCGTACCGGCACCAACCTTGGCACCGCAGCCGGCACACTGAGCCAGTTTTGTTAATTTAACATCAGTTTCCATAAGTTACTCCTTTGAATCCGGTATCTTTCAGAAATAAATGGATATTCCCGAAAATACACAAAGTTTTGCTTTAAGCATAACAGAATACGGGGAGGAAATCAAATTGAAAAACAGAGGAAATAGGGGGGATTTATAGATGGCAAGCAACAGTTCAGCCTTGGCTGAACTGTTGCTTGCCAGAACAGGTATTATTCACTATAATAGTATTACTCTGAAAAGGCTGGTGAATATCATGTTGAAAAATATTTATCAAATAATAAAAAGCAGGCGGACCGGGCGTTTTCTTTGCGGTCTGCTTGTTCTGCTTCTCCTGACGCTTTGCAGCGGCTGCGGAGATATTGAGATTGTGATCCGCACCGGGCCGGATACTGCATCCGGCGGTTCCGGAAGTTCAGGAGATGTCAGCAGCACGGGAGACAGTACGCTGGAGATGCATTTTATCGATGTGGGACAGGGCGATTGTACCCTGATCACCTGTGACGGTCATTCCATGCTTATTGATGCAGGGAAGAATGACCAGGGAACCGAAATCCAGTCCTATCTGGAAAGTAAAGGGATTGAAGAATTTGATTATGTAATCGGGACGCATCCTGATTCTGACCACATCGGCGGTCTCGATGTCATTCTGTACAAATTCGGTGCAAAGCAGGTTTTTATGCCGGATTACGCCAAGGATACCAAAACGTACGATGATGTGGTGCAGGTCATTAAAAACAGAAGCCTGAAACGGAGCCAGCCGAAGGTGGGCTCTGTCTGGCAGCTGGGAGGGGCGGAGTTTACGATTGCAGCGCCTAATGATGATTACGGCAGTCAGGCAAACGATTATTCCATTGCGATTCTTCTGACGCACGGAGATAAGAAGTTTTTATTAACAGGAGATGCGGAAGAAGATTCCGAAGCGGATATGCTGAATAATGGTATCCCTCTGAAAGCTGATGTCTACAAGGCAGCCCATCACGGCAGCAAGACAGCAAGTACGGAAGAATTTATGGAAGCTGTGGACCCCGAATATGCGGTCATCAGTGTGGGAGAAGGCAACAGTTACGGACACCCTCATGCCGAGGTTCTGAATCGTCTGCGTTCCATGGGAGTCAAAGTATTCCGAACCGATGAACAGGGTACGATTGTCCTGAAAAGCGACGGACAACAGATTACCTGGAACATGTCGCCCAGCGAATCCTGGAAAGCAGGAGAACCCGGCAGTGCATCTCAGGCAGCGGACCCCGATGACAAAGCAGACTCCTCATCGAAAACCGAAACAAAAGCATCCTCAAAAACCACATATTATATCAATACCAATACCGGAAAATTCCATAAACCCGACTGCCGCTACGCACCGGATCAGGACGCTGATAACTGTGAGGTCACAACACTGAGCAAATCAGCATTGAAGAAAAAAGGGTATACCCCCTGCAGCTACTGCGTTGGGGATTGAGTTCTGAACAGATTGCTGACAGTACTCCAAAAAAGGTTACTGTTCAGAGCCAGCCTCGAAAAAACTGTAATTAAAAAAGTGCTTGACAAATCAATTGTTCTGTATTATTTTAATGTCAGATTGATAAACCGATGAGAAAGAGCAAGTAAGCTTATCACAGAAATCACAGAGAGCTGCAGGTGCTGAGATTGCGGTACGGATGGATAAGACTGAATGGACTTTCGAGGGCAGCAGCCGGGATCCGGACCCGTTATCAAGCCGGCATGCATGATGGTGCATGGAATAAGTGGACAATTACGTCAAAGTGAGTGGTACCGCGGTTTATTAGATATTTACCGTCTCAGGCAGATAGCCTGAGGCGGTTTTTTGTGCGCTGGGGAACAAACAGTACAGCGGCAATGCCGGCTTCCGGCAGATTTGATTGCCGGTTCCTGCAGCTGATCATCAAATCAGAAGATGGAGGATAAGATTATGAAAAGAAAAATGGTAGCTTTAATGTTAAGTGCAATGATGGCAGTTTCTTTAATGACAGGATGCGCAGGCGGTTCTGACAATTCCGCTTCCACCGGCAGTCAGGATACAACAGCTGCGGCTGAATCTGCAGGTACAGATGGAAGCAGCGCTGCGGCAGATGGAAAGACCTATACCATCGGTATTTCCCAGTTTGCGGAGCACGGTTCACTGGATAACTGCCGTGAAGGTTTTCTGGCAGGTCTGGCTGATAACGGAATCGTTGAAGGCGAAAATCTGACGGTTATCTATGAAAATGCACAGGCAGATACCGGTGCAGCAGCAACGATTGCGGACAGCTTTGTTTCCCAGAAAGTGGATATGGTCTGTGCCATTGCGACTCCTGCAGCGGCAGCAGCATATAATGCATGTATGAATACCGAAATTCCCGTTATTTATTCTGCAATTTCCGATCCTGTTTCTGCAGGTCTGGCCAATGAAGACGGAACTTCCACAGGTAATATTACCGGTACATCCGATGTTCTTCCTGTATCCGAGCAGCTGAATATGATCCGCACCATGATGCCCGATGCAAAGAAGATCGGTATCCTGTATACCACAAGTGAAGCCAATTCCGTCAGCACCATTGCAACCTACAAGGAACTGGCAGGCGAATACGGTTTTGAAATCGTTGATTCCGGTATCAATACAGTAAGTGAAGTGGAAATCGCAGCAGCGGATCTGGTAACGAAGGTTGACTGCATCTGCAACCTGACAGACAACACCGTCGTTCAGGCACTGCAGGTTGTTCTGGCACAGGCCAATGATGCAAAGATTCCCGTATTCGGCAGCGAAATCGAACAGGTTAAGAGCGGATGTGTTGCATCCATGGGTATTGATTATATAGCACTGGGCAAGGTGACCGGTGAGATGGCAGCAGGCGTTCTGAAGGGCGAAAAAGCCGCTTCCGAAATTAATTTTGAATCTGCGAAAGAAGCAGAACTGTATGTGAATACGGCAGCAGCAGAGCAGATCGGCATGGAACTGGATGAAGCATACATCGGCGGCGCAGTGGAAGTATTTGATGAGATTACGGTAGAATAACCCGTCAGAAGATAAAACGTTGATTGAGGTGGCATTGTGACTTTAGTATTAAGTGTTTTGGAACAGGGACTGATATATTCCATTATGGCGATGGGCGTATATATCACATATAAAATTCTGGATTTTCCCGATATGACGGTGGACGGAAGCTTCCCCATGGGTGCAGCAATTGCAGCTGTTATGATCAGCAGGGATATGAATCCTCTGATTACCCTTCCCATCTGCTTTGCAGCAGGTGTGCTGGTGGGAATCTGCACCGGTGTGATCCATGTGAAACTGGGCGTTCGTGATCTGCTTGCCGGTATTATCATGTTTACCGGCCTGTACAGTGTGAATCTGAGAATTGCCGGAAGAGCAAATCTTCCTATTTATAATAAGGTGACGATTTTTGAAAACAGTCTGACTGATGCCCTGCCTGCGGCACTTGCTCCCTATCACAAGCTGATCATTATTCTGGTCATTACGGTTCTTGTGAAATATGTTCTTGACTGGTATCTGCGCACCCGCTCCGGATTTCTTCTCCGGGCGGTAGGTGACAATGAGACCATCGTAACGGCCATGGGCGTGGACCGGGGCAGTGTGAAGATTCTGGGTCTGGCTCTGGCTAACGGCATGGTATGCATGTCAGGGTGTATTTTCGCCCAGCAGCAGCGATATTTCGATATTTCCATGGGTACCGGTACGGTTGTTATCGGTCTTGCCAGTGTTATCATCGGTACCAGCCTGTTTAAAAATACCACATTTCTCAGAGCCACCTCATCGGTTATCATCGGTTCTCTGATTTACAAGGCCTGCGTGGCTGTGGCGATCCGCTACATGGATTCCCAGGATCTGAAGCTGGTTACAGCCGTATTATTCCTGATTATTCTGGTTGCAGGACGGGAACGGAAAAGGAAGGTGAAATCAAATGCTTGAGCTGCAGCATGTCAATAAATACTATAACCCGGGTACGGTCAATGAGCTGTGTCTGTTTAAAGATTTCAATCTGACCGTTTCCGACGGTGAATTTGTATCGGTGGTGGGAAGCAACGGCTCCGGCAAGACTTCCATGCTGAATCTGATCTGCGGAAGCATTGATCTGGACAGCGGAAAAATCATTTTCAACGGGGACGATCTGACAAAACAGAAGGATTTCATCCGTACACGGAAAATCGGCCGTGTGTATCAGGATCCCGCCAAAGGAACCTGTCCGTCCATGACCATTCTGGAAAATCTTTCCATCGCGGACAATAAGGGAAAGCCCTTCAACCTGAAGCGTGGACTGAAAAAACATAAAATCGATTATTATAAGGAAATACTCCATAACCTGAATCTGGGACTGGAGGATAAGCTTTATACGAAGGTGGGAGCCCTCTCGGGCGGCCAGCGTCAGACACTGGCCCTTCTGATGGCAACCATGACACCCATCGAACTGCTGATTCTCGATGAACATACGGCAGCCCTCGATCCAAAGACCGCCGAGATCGTCATGGAACTGACCGATAAGGTGGTAAAGGAAAAGAAAGTCACCACCATCATGGTAACGCACAACCTGCGCTATGCGGTGGAATACGGCAGCCGCCTGCTGATGATGCATCAGGGCAATGTGATCCTGGACAAAAAAGGCGGGGAAAAAGCAGGGATGAACACGGATGAGATATTATCCGTATTCAATGAAATCAGTATTGAGTGCGGGAACTAAAGGGTGTGGTCTCCCCACAGATAGAGAAGCCGCGGCCTGCCTCCGGTGTCGTAGTCGATCTGGCTGGTGATCAGGCCCCGGCTTTCCAGATAATTCAGATATTTGCGTACGGTGATACGGGAGAGTCCGATCCGGTTTCCTATCAGGGAGCTGGTGACGGGCTCTTTGTTTTTGCGGAGAAAATCAATGACTTTCTCCAGCGTTTTGGGCTGCAGGCCCTTGTCCAGTTCATCGGCGGAAACCTGAACCGGGATATTCTGTGGCTGAAGTCCCATAAGCAGGTCAATATCATCCTGACAGAAGGTGGAACCGGAATTGCGTGCCCGGTTGAGCGATTTGCGGGTTGTCAGATATTTATCCAGAGCTGCCTGAAGTCTGGTATGATCGAAGGGCTTGACCAGATAATCCACAATGCCCAGACGAATAGCCTGGGAAACACTGTCCTGATCGTTGGCGGCGGTAATCATAATCACATCAACGGGCAGATTGAGCTGGCGGATCTGCATCAGAACTTCCAGACCGGTCATGCCCGGCATATACACATCGAGAAACAGCAGATCCACTTCCTGTTCCTTCAAAAATTCCAATGTATCCTTACCATTGGAAAAAGTCTTTATCACCTGAACCCGGGGATGCTTCTCCAGAATTTTCCGGTTAATAGCCATAACCATTGGGTCATCTTCAGTTATTACAATACGAATCATGGCAATCTGTCTCCTTTATTGATACCCTTATTTTAACATAATATGACGCTGAGATACAGCAGATTAATCGTAACTGTTCAGACTTCTGCCGGGAAAATGTGATTTCATTACTTACATAACCTTACCATAATTACCGATTCTTTTCATTTTTCCGGAAAATGATATGATGGTTTTATCAGAAGGAACGAAGAAAAAAGTTCCGGTGAAGCATGAAACATAGAATAAGATTGTTGAGAATGAAAGGAAAGGTTTATTATGAATTACAATGAAGCTGCTTTAAAGATGCATGAGGAGAACAGAGGAAAGATTGAAGTGATTTCAAAAGTGAGTGTGAAAACAAGAGATGATTTAAGTACGACTTACACACCGGGAGTTGCACAGCCCTGCAGAGAGATCAGGGACAGAAAGGAAGATGTCTACAAATATACGGCAAAGGGCAATCTGGTTGCTGTTGTATCGGATGGAACTGCCGTACTGGGGCTGGGAGATATCGGACCGGAAGCAGCGATTCCTGTTATGGAAGGGAAATCGATTCTGTTTAAGGAGTTTGCAGGAGTGGACGCTTTCCCCATCTGCCTTGATACAAAGGATACGGAAGAAATTATCGAGACGGTAAAACGGATCGCACCGGTATTCGGCGGCATTAATCTGGAAGATATTTCCGCTCCCAGATGTTTTGAGATTGAGAGAAGGCTGAAAGAAGAGCTGGATATTCCCGTGTTCCATGATGATCAGCACGGAACTGCCATTGTGGTATCTGCAGGTATGATGAATGCCCTGAAGGTGGCAGGCAAGGATATCCGTCAGGCAAAGATCGTAATCAACGGCGCTGGCTCAGCCGGCATTTCCATTGCCAGACTTCTTCTGGAAATCGGCGTGGGAGACATCATTCTGGTGGACCGGAAAGGTGCTCTGGCAAGGGGCGAGGAATGGATGAATCCTGCGCAGGCGGAAATGGCGGAGAAAACCAATAAAGAGCAGCTGCATGGTGATCTGAAGGAGATTATGAAAGGCAGGGATGCTTTCGTAGGTGTTTCTGCTCCCGGCATTGTTACAGCGGAAATGGTGAGATCCATGGCCGAAAATCCGGTGGTATTTGCCATGGCAAATCCGGTTCCGGAAATTATGCCGGAAGAAGCGGAAAAAGGCGGTGTCTGTGTGATGGCAACGGGACGCTCGGACTATCCCAATCAGATCAACAATGTGCTGGTATTCCCCGGTATCTTTAAAGGTGCGCTGGAAGCAAAGGCAACTGATATTACAGAAGAAATGAAAATCGCGGCAGTATATGCGATTGCCGGTATTATTCCGGAAGAGGAACTGCGTGCGGATTACATCATTCCCGGTGCCTTTGATGAACGGGTTGCCAAAGCTGTAGCGGAAGCAGTAAAAGCGAAAGCAATTGAACAGGGAATTACGAAAGAGCAGAAAATGAAAAAAGAGCAGAGAAGTGCAGAATAACAGGAAAGGAGACGAAAAACATGAGAATAAAATCTATCAGAATTGCGGGAATTTCGCTGCCGGTTTATCTTCTGATCACCGCTGTGGTGGCAGTCACTCTGGTGAAAGGCTGGCTGCCCTCCGGTATGCTGGGCGCATTGATGGTTATGATGGTGTTCGGCGGGCTGTTCAATGTACTGGGCAATAATCTGCCGATTATTAAAACGTATCTGGGCGGAGGGGCTATCGTATGTATTTTCGCTTCAGCTGCTCTGGTATACGCCGGTCTGATTCCTGCCGATGTGGCTGCCAACATTGATGAATTCATGAACACAACGGGATTTCTCAATTTTTACATTGCAGCTCTGATTACAGGCAGTATCCTGGGTATGGACAGGAGTCTTCTGCTGAAGGCTGCAATCCGTTTCCTGCCGGTTGCTTTATGTGCCATGACCATGGCAATTCTGGCAGTGGGCTTCGTCGGACAGCTTGTGGGCTTCGGATTTGTGGATGCGGTCATGTATGTTGCCATTCCCATGATGGGAGGCGGCATGGGAGCCGGTGTCGTTCCCCTCTCCGGCATGTACGCACAGGCGCTGGGCGTTGATTCTGCGGGAATTATATCGCGCATGATTCCTGCTTCTACTCTGGGTAACGTAACAGCCATTGTCGGTGCCGGTCTGCTGGCAAAACTGGGTGAGGTGAAACCTTCTCTGTCCGGCAGCGGAAAGCTGATGAAAAACCATGAAGATGGTATGGAAGGAAAGGCTGAACGTGAACTGACGCTGCAGAATCTGGGCATCGGCCTGATCAACGCCATGTTTTTCTTCGTGCTCGGAACCATCATCAACCATTTTGTGCCTGCAATTCACGCCTATGCATGGATGATCATTCTCGTTGCTGTCAGCAAAGCAACAGGAATCGTTCCCGAAGAATTTGAAACGGCCGCACAGCAGTGGAGCCAGTTTGTAATGAAAAACTGGACATCAGCTCTTCTGGTGGGCATCGGTATCTCCATGATCGATCTGGGCGCCGTAGCAGAAGCAATTTCCCCCATGTACCTTCTGCTGGTATTTGTTGTGGTAGGCGGTGTGGCTCTGGGAGCCGGTATCGGAGGACTGCTGGTTGGATTCTACCCCATTGAATCATCCATTACAGCGGGATTATGCACCACCAATATGGGCGGAACAGGCGATATCGCAGTTCTTTCCGCAGCAAAAAGAATGGAACTGCTGCCGTTTGCCCAGATTTCCACAAGAATCTGCGGTGCACTGATTCTGATCGTATCCAGTATTCTGGTACAGGTGCTTTTTTAGCACGATCTGAAGATATCTTCTGAAACTACCCATTACCTGAAACTACCCATTATCTGAAGATTCACCTTCTCCTTACATAAACCCCGTATGAAAATCCCTGGAATTGCTTTCAGGGGTTTTCTGTTTTCGGAGATTATCTGCTTTTCGTGGTATCTTTGAGCAGTTATTGATTTTCAGGAGAGCTTTTTTGCATTACCGTATATTCCGATTACCTGAAACGTGGTATGATATAGAAAACAAAGGAAACGGAGGATGGATATGGACAGCCACGGAATAATCAGCCGGGTTGCAGCGGAGCTTCACCGGATGGAAAAAGACAGTTTTTTCAGAAAGACAGCAAGGATCAATCTGGTATTTACCAGCATTGTGGTACTGCTGGTAATGATTTGTGCTGTGTATCGAAGTATACGGATTGTGGATGATAATATCACATCTGCCATATCGTCCATGTCTTATCTTCTGGCACAGGAAGACAGTACCTGTCAGGCAATTCTGGAAGGGAAGATGGAGCCTTCCATGCAGAAAGCACTGGATCAGGTTCTGGAAAATACGGAATATGTGGATATTATTACGGTTGCGGACTGCGACAGTATCCGCGTTTATCATCCGGATAAGTCGCGGATCGGAGAAAAATTCACCGGTGGTGATGAGAACCTTTTTACCGAAGAAAAGATATCTTATGTGACGACAGGGTACGGAACGCTGGGAAAACAGCGCAGGGCATTTACCCGGGTATTTGATAAGGAAGGCAATGCAGTGGGCTTTGTGATGGTCAGTTCTCTGACCAGTCATATTTACGAAAATTACGGGGTGGTACTGCTGGCTTTTATTCCGCTGACTCTGGTGATTCTGCTGGCTGCCGTCCTGGTTTCCTGCTCCATAGCGTGGCGATTGAGAAAATCACTGCTGGGGCACAATCCTGCGGAATTTGTAAGGCTTTTTATCCAGCGAAACGAGATGTTTGATGCTCTGGAGGAGGGAATTCTGGCTGTTGATCAAAACGGAATCATATTGTTTACCAATCGGGCGGCGGCACAGATTTATCACAGTATGCCGGAACAACTGCAGGGGAATCCGATTCGGGAAGTGCTTTCCGAATGCAGGCTGGAGCGTGTTCTGGAGACGGGAGAAGCGGAATACGGGCGTGAAATTGAAATTCACGGGCAGAATATTCTGTGTGACCGGATTCCGCTGGAAGAAAACGGAAAAGTATCGGGCGCGCTTTGCATTTACCGCAATAAAACGGAAATGACCCGTATGGCAGAGGAACTGACGGGGGTGAAGCATATCGTGGAAGCGCTCCGTTCCAATATGCATGAATTTAAAAATCATCTGCATATTATTTTGGGAATGGTTCAGCTGGGGGAATACAAACTGGCGGAACAGTATATTACCGGCCTGAATACGGACAGCATGATGCTTTCCACTGTGGTCCGGTGTATTGAAAATAAAACGCTGGCAGCTCTCGTATATGGAAAGATCGGGCAGGCCAGAGAACAGGATGTGGCAATGACCATCGATCAGGGAAGCCGGCTGCCCGAACACAATCCGTATCTGAGCACCCGTCAGCTGGTTACGATTCTGGGGAATCTGCTGCAGAATGCCATCGATGCCACAGCCGGGGAAGAAGGCGACAGAGAAATTGTTCTGTTTATCAGCTGCGATGACAGTCGACTGAAAATCTCTGTGGATGACACCGGCTGCGGTATTCTGCCGGAAAATCAGGATAAAATATGCAGGAGAGGATTTTCCACAAAAGGAACGGGCAGAGGAATCGGTATGAGCCTGGTAGCCGGAATTGTGCAGGACAGAGAGGGAACTCTGGTGGTGGACAGCGAACCGGGAGAAGGAACCGGTATCGTTGTGGAAATTACGGCAAAACGGTGGTGAGTAGTAATTACTGTCGCCAAAACAGCAGGATTGTGCTAAAATGTATGGCAGAAACCATTGCGGTTATCCGTAACAGGATACACATACAACAGGAGGTATATAGAAATGGAAAATGTTACAATTTTAAATCATCCGCTGATTCAGCACAAAATTTCGAGACTTCGTGATAAAAACACGGGAACCAGTGAATTCAGAGCACTGGTGGAAGAGATTGCCATGCTGATGGGATATGAGGCATTGAGTGATCTGCCGCTTCATGATATCGAAGTGGAGACACCGATTGAAACCTGTCAGACTCCGGTGATTGAAGGCAAAAACTTTGCGGTTGTGCCGATTCTGAGAGCCGGTCTCGGTATGGTTAACGGTATTCTTGCACTGGTTCCTACGGCAAAGGTTGGACATATCGGTCTTTACCGTGATGAAAAGACACATGAACCTCACGAATATTACTGCAAACTGCCCAGCCCCATTGAAGAGCGTCTGATCGTAGTTACCGATCCCATGCTGGCAACAGGCGGATCTGCTGTGGCAGCTGTTGATTTCATTAAGCAGCACGGCGGAAAGAAGATCAAATTCATGTCCATCATCGCGGCACCGGAAGGTCTGAAACGTCTTCATGAAACTCATCCTGATGTGCAGATTTATGTAGGACATCTTGACAGAGAACTGAATCAGGATGCTTATATCTGCCCCGGTCTGGGTGATGCCGGCGACCGGATCTTCGGTACTAAATAGAGCTGTTAAATACAGTAATTGTTTCAATTAGTACTTTCCCAACCAGTTAGACTATATTGACTTATTGCATAGTCATTAAAGGCGTTTGTGCCTGATCCGGCACAGTCTCACTGAGACTGGCCGGAATCAGGTTGTGTTGTTTTCGGTTTG
>JBJELO010000170.1:0-10593 GCA_051879195.1 Lachnospiraceae bacterium | reverse complement strand
TACACAGCAGTAATTTTTCCCTTGTTTTTTGTCACTTTTTCCGATATGATGTAGAGAGAGTTTGCATACAGGGAGAGTTTTTTATGGATTTAATCTACCATAATGGTAATTCAGATATTACTTTGAATCAGATTTATACGTTTATTGTTGTTGCCGAATACGGTAATTTTACCAAAGCTTCCGCGGAGCTGCATATTTCCCAGCCTTCCATCAGCAAGATTATCTCGAAGCTGGAGGAGACTACGGGATTGAGTCTGTTTATCCGCAATCCCCGGGGGGCGATTCTGACTAATTCCGGACGGATTCTGTATCAGGAGTGGAAGAAGGCTCTGAATGTAACTCAGGCCGGTTTTGAGAAGGCATATTCTGTTCTGAGCCAGAATAAATACATTAAACTGGGGTTTCCCAGAAGTTTCTCAGGGTCTCCGCAGATTTTTCCGGTGGTTCAGGAATTTGCGCAGGCCTACCCGGATATTGAAATCAATATGGAGGAGGCAGATTCTCTGGAATTGAGACGCGGAATTGCCGGTGATAAATATGATGTGATTTTTGCTCCATCCTATGAATATGATTATTACGAATCCAACGGATATCTTTCCCGCCTGTTCTGTGCTTCTCCCATTGAGCTGTGCATCGGGAAATCTCATGCAGCCGCAGGACATGAATTTTTCTCCAAGGAACTGATGAAGAATGAAACCCTGCTGCTGCTTCCTGAGGAAATTACACCGGACTACAATCATTTTGTGCAGGATCTGTGCGAGAAACATCAGATTCCCTATCGGTCCGTTTCCACTGCCGAGAATCTGCAGTCCGCTTATGTTTCTCTGATTCGTGGACAGGGATTTTTCCTGATCTCCAGCTCATGGTTCCCGGGAATCAACACCGACGGCTTCTGCCGTTACCAGCTTTCCACAGAAAAAGGCGGAATCCTCATGGTATGGGACAAAAACTCCGCCAACCCGGCCGTATCGGAAATCAAAAAATGCATACACTATTAAGGTGAGTGGTGTTACAGTTTGTTTCTGGACGGATAGAGTGGTATATGAGGCGGAAGGATGGCAGGTCCTGTCCGGAGACGCGCTCTCGCTCGCATGAAAACGCAGCGGTACTATGCTTTTTCGGCGCTTGCGCTTGAAAAAGCAAGTGCCGGCGTTTTCAACGGTCTCCTTGACAGGACCTGCCATCCTTCCGCCGCCACAGGCTGTCTCCATATCCGTCAAAGGAAAAAGGCAACTGTACATGGGGAAGAAGCATATTGAATTGTTGTAGCTTAAACCGACTTATTGAATTATCATGAAAAATACATTTATAAAGTAGTGGACTGCACTTATTCGTTTACCTTCCCACATACTGTTCGCACTTCATTCCGTGGGGGAGAGAAAACCTGCGGCGGCTCCATTGCAGTGATATCTTGCAGGGGGGGCCGTTGAAAACGCCGGTGCTTAGCGAGCGGGCTGCCGAAAGGCGGGCTGCGAGGTTAGCATCCGCTGCGTTTGATCAGAGCGAGAGCGCGCCCCCGTGTAAGATATCACTGCAATGGAGCCATACACACACTCCCCCCGAAGCCCGAACAGTAATAACACCCCTTAATGGTTCACCGGATTTACATGCACCATGCAGTGCTTTACCAGCGGGAAGCTTTTTTCCATGGTGTCATGCACCTGTTCTGCAATCTGGTGGGCCTGGTTGAGGGAAAGTTCGCCGTTGCATCCGATCTCGATGTCCATATAGATCTTGGAACCGAATAATCTGGTGCGGATCTCATCCACCTGCTCCACACCTTCCTGTTTCATGGCGGCTTCTGTCATGGCCTGCACCGTCTCCTGGTCGCAGGATTTATCCACCATCTTGTCAATTGCATCTTTGAATATGTCATATGCTGCTTTTGCGATGAATACGCAGATAACCAGACTGGCTACGGAATCGAGTACGGGGTATCCCATCCTTGCTCCCAGAATTCCGACAAATGCACCGATGGATGACAGGGCATCGGAGCGGTGATGCCATGCGTCTGCCATCAGAGCGCCGGAATTGATCTTTTTTGCTGCAGCACGGGTATACCAGTACATCCACTCTTTTACTGCAATGGAGATCACTGCCATAATAAGCGCAAAAAGCCCCGGTACCGTCAGATTCTCATAATTCCCCGCCAGAATATTGCTCAGTCCTTCCCGGCCGATTCCCAGTCCGGTCAGAAACAGAACAACTGCGAGAATCAGAGATGCCACGCACTCCATACGTTCATGCCCGTACTGGTGATCTTCATCCGACTTCCGTCCGGATATTCTGACACCGATAATTACAATAATCGTACTGAATACATCAGAAGCCGAATGGATACCGTCAGAAATCATGGCTCCCGAATGGGCAATCACTCCGGCCAGCAGTTTAAATGCTGATAAAAGAAGGTTCACCAGTATGCTGACTGTGGATACTCTCATGGCAACCGACTGTTCATCGGCTGATTTGCTTTTTTCGGAAGAATGCTTCCATATAGTTGTCATGTCGTCTACAAATCCCCTTTATTATGGTTTTGCACAGCTTTCAGACGTCTGCAGCATTCTCTGTGCCCTTTGGCACATTCCGCATTGCGATGACTGCAAAGAGCAATATCACCTCCCGTGATTCTGAGTATCTTCCCGTTCACCAGCATCTGGGCCAGTTTTTTGCGGGCCTCGGTATAGATTCCGGTTACCGTCGTCCTGGATATATCCATCTGTACTGCACACTCTTCCTGCGTGTACCCCTGCAGGTCAATCAGACGTATCACTTCATACTCATCAACACTCATCTCCACGGATTCTGATATACGTTCCCCTCTGTCCAGAGGTGCGAATACTCCGCAATCGGGCATTGAGCAGACTTTTCTGCACTTTTTGGGTCTTGGCATAATTCCCTCCTTTATTATATGCAAAAATTGCCCGGAAGCTCTGCTTCCGTCAAGTATATCCGATAGCTCCCCATATAGTCAACACTAACATGTGAATAGTTAACACTAACATTGTGTAGTTATGACTAACATCAGACATTCGGCCCATCAGTCTCTCCAGGAGCCATAATCACAAAAAAGAGCCTTCCGGAAACAGAAGGCTCAAAATGTAACACAGGATCAGAAAGTCTGCCGGGCATTCACAGGCTCCTGATCAGCAATCAGCCGCAATGGACTTTCATCCATTCACACAGCATGACTGATCTTTCAACGAAACCGGACAGTCCTATTTGGATTTGCGTAAATATACAAACCAGTAGCTCAGACCAACCAGAACAGCACCGCCGATAATATTACCAATGGTAACCGGCAGCAGGTTTGCAATAAACATGTTGCCCCATGTCAGATTGGTAAGATCTTTACCGGCATCAGCAGCTGCCTGAACATATGTAGGGTTCATCTTTGCAAACAGACCAACAGTGATATAGTACATATTGGCAATACTATGCTCAAATCCGGCAACAACGAAGATCAGGATCGGAAGATATAATGCAAAGAACTTTCCGGCGATATCCTTAGCTGCAAAGGACATCCATACAGCGATACATACCAGGAAGTTACATCCGATACCTTTAATCAGCGCCTGCATAAAAGGCATGGAGCATTTTGCTGTTGCGGTAGCCATAGCAGATACAGCCAGACCATTGCTGAACAGACCAACCTGTCCGCCCCATACACAGATAGCAGAAACGATCATGCTGCCTACCAGGTTGCCGATATAAACTACAACCCAGTTTTTCAGAACGCCTGCAAGGCTCACTTCTTTTTCCATCAGCGGAATAATAAGAAGTGTATTACCGGTAAACAGTTCGCTGCCGGCAATCAGTACCATGGCGAGACCGCCAGGGAAAACTGCTGCGCCGACCAGCTTGCCCAGTGAAGCGTTCTCAACTGTACAGGAAGCGGTGCTGGCACCAACACCAGCCATAGCGATAAACATACCAGCCATCATGGCCAGAACAAACATCTTGGGAATCGGTGTATTAACCTTTCCCTTTCCTATGTTCACATAATTTTTTGCAACTTCTGCAGGTGAATTCATAGTATAACTCCTTTCTTTACTCCCTTTTTCCGTACAGGCCCTTAAAACTTTCCTGTTACATCCGAAAAAATCTCTCAGGCCTGCCCGGCTGAAAATACCGTCTTTTATCCCCGTCATAAAGGCGGTATCTTTTTTCGGGCAATTCCGGGAATGCCCACCCGGTTTTGTTAATATTGTACACTAATTTTTCGATTTTGTAAATAATTAATACGAAATTAACAACAAATAAGTTCGGGGTTGGGCAGGATAGATATACTATGAGTCCATCTGAGCTTATATTTAATTAAAATTGTATTCTGTTACGATCTTATCTCTGCCTGTTACCTGATCCATATAGTATTCATAACAACAGATGCCCAGGTAGGAACCGGAGATATTGTACAGATTGTCATATCCCATACCCTGAAGCGCCATGATTGCATTGTAGCTTCTCTGGCTGGAACGGCAGTGCAGATAAACAGGCACATCCTTCGGGATCTCGCCGGCACGGTCACGCAGCTGGCTCAGCGGAATGTTAACGGCATTGAGCAGATGACCTGCCGCATATTCGCCGGGTTCTCTTACATCCACAATAAAAGCATCGTCTTCCACCAGCTCACGTACCTGTGATACAGGAACCTGACGGAAACGTCCGTAAAGCAAATTGAGAGCTACCAGTGCAGCATAATTAACCACATCCTTGGCTGTACCGAATACGGGTGAATAGCAAAGCTCCAGTTCCTTCAGATCTTCCAGCGTTCCTTTCATGGTAATCATGGCAGCAATGACATCGATGCGCTTATCCACTGCACCTTTGCCGATGGCCTGTGCACCCAGGATCCGTCCTGTAGGCACCTCATATACCAGTTTGAAATGCATGGGGTGGCTTCCCGGAATCAGCCCTACATGGTCAGCCGGAAGGACATAGACGAAATCGCAGGGAATACCGGCCTGCTTTGCTGCTTTCACACTGAGTCCCGTGGATGCGGCGTTCTGTTCAAAGACGCGAATACAGGAAGAACCGATGACCCCCTTATTCTGATGAGGAATGCCATACATATGATCCGCTGCTGCTCTTGCCTGACGCTGTGCAGGTCCTGCCAGAGCCAGGCGGGACGGACGGCATGTAAGCTGGTTGTACACTTCAATGGCATCTCCCACCGCATAGATGGCAGGATCTGTGGTCTGATAATTGTGATTCACCAGAATACCGCCGGTTTGACCGATCTCCAGACCTGCTTCTCTTGCCAGCGTGGTCTCCGGTCTGACACCGATTGCCATCACCACACATCCGCTGGAGAACTGTCTGCCGGACTGCAGAATTACCTGAGAATCGGTAATTTCCGCAATTCCGTCGGAAGTAATCAGGTTAACTCCCCTGTCCAGAAGTTCTTTATGCAGAATCTGTGCCATATCGTAATCAAAAGGTGCCATCACCTGATCGGCTGCTTCCACCAGTGTTACATGAATACCGGCCTGAGTCAGATTTTCCGCCACTTCAATGCCGATAAAACCGCCGCCGGCCACAGTGACTTCCCGGATCTGATTGGAATCAATGTAATCCTTCAGATATTTAATATCCACCACATTGCGGATTGTAAAGACATTATTACCGTGAACACCCTTGATACTTTCCGGTACCACAGGCACTGCTCCGGGAGATAATACCAGCACATCGTAGGCTTCTTCTGTTTCTTCGCCGCTTACCAGATTTTTAACCGTAATCGTTTTCTCCGCCCGGTTTACTGCCGTTACTTCATGATTAACTCTTGCTTCAATGGCGTACTGCTTTTTAAAACGCTCCGGTGTCATCAGCACCAGCTTTTCACTGGAGGAAACTGTCCCGCTCAGATAAAAAGGCAATGCACAGTTGGAAAAGGATACATGAGGTCCACGTTCAAACATAATGATCTCAGCAGATTCGTCCAGTCTTCTGGCTCTCGCCGCTGTGGAAGCACCGCCTGCTACTCCGCCTACGATCAGAATTCTTTTACCCATATCATAACCTCCCGCATGTACTGACTAACAGGTTGCTCCGCCAGCCAGATGAAGCTGTGCACCGATAATTTCATCTTTACGTGCCAGAATATCATCGCCAAGCAGCTGTTCCTGAACATTTTCAAAGCCCAGTCTTGCAATGGTATCTGCAAAACGTTCTCCGGTCTTACCCTGTTCGCGGAACAACAGGATTGCTTTTTCCAATACACTCATGACTTCTTCTTCGGAAGTGAAGATTTTATTCAGAGGCTGACCGGTAGCTGTCTTCTTGCCCCAGCGTCCGCCGATGACCACGCGATAACCGTAAGCTCCGGGAGTAACTGCCTTGAAAGGACATTTACCCAGACAACGTCCGCAGTGGTTGCAGTCTGTGCTCACATCCAGTTTGCCGTCCTTCACCGATGCCACGTTAATGGGACATGCTTTCTCAACCGCACATTTTTTGCAGCCTTTGCAGAGCTCGGGATCGTATTCCATCATGCGCTGACCGATGATACCGAAATCATTCAGGTTGGGCTTCACACAGTTGTTGGGACAGCCGCCTACAGCAATTTTGAACTTATGAGGAAGTTTCACATCGGCATAGCCTTTGTAAAAACGATGATGAATTTTCTCAGACAGATCGTATGTATCACACAGACCATACTGGCAGGTAGTACCTTTGCAGGCAACAACGGGACGTACTTTGGAGCCTGTACCGCCTGTTTCCAGACCTTCTTCTGCCAGGAAAGCGCGGAATGCCTCGATATTCCCATAAGGAATCCCCTTAACTTCCATGGTCAGACGGGTGGTCATAACTACTTCGCCTGAACCGAATTTATCTGCAGCTTCAGAAATCTTCTGCAGTTCTTTACCCGTCACTTTACCGTTGCGGGTGATGATGCGGCCGTTGAAGCAGTCGGTTCCTTTATTATGCAGGAAGCCAAGCGCCTTTACCCTTTTGATATCTTCAGGAGTCAGTTCGGAAGCAGGTTCTTCTTTTTTCTCACCTTTCAGTTCAGCAATGTATTCTTCCAGAGCTTCAGCTGCTGTCTCAACGGTCAGTACACAACGTACATCCGGCTTTTTATTTCTCGCTTCCAGAACGCTGCACAGGGTATCGCCCAGTTTTTCTTCAAATTTTTTCACAAATCCGCCGCTGATCTTCATGATCTCGGGATTTTCATGTGCTTTTCCCTGTAAAAACATGCAGCTCAGTGCTGCGATGGCGCCGCTTAATGCACCACAGGTAGTCTTGCAGCCCATGCCGCCGCCGAAGCCGCCCATGATCTTCAATGTTTCCTCCGACAGCCCCATATTGTAATATTCATTGGCTGCGTATAAAAGAGATTCGGAACAGTTGCATCCTTTTTCCAGGTAATATTTACCTGCAACTTCTTTTAACATGATTACTTACCTCCACATGTTTAAAAATGGCAGCCGCTCAGAGCCGGCCCTGAAATACTGCCCGACTCTGAATCCGCTGTAATAAACAGGATCCCCGGCATCCGCAAATGCCGGGGATCGATTTCACTTGTTATCAATCAAATATGAAACAGATATATCCGTCATATGTCAAAAACAATATATCACATATTATCGCAGTTTGCAACAACATGAAATATATTCCAGTCGGATTTTCCGTGTCATATCACCATGTTTATAAGAATGATCTTCGAACTGTGTCACAGGCATAATTCCCAGAAGCGCGTTGGTCACAAAAACTTCCTGGCACTGTTTTAACAGTTCCGGTGTAATCTGCATCTCCCGAACCGGATATCGTTCCAGAAGATATCTCCTGACTGTCCCCGGAAGAAGACCGCAGGAAACAGACGGGGTAATCAGCTGTCCGTCCAGGACACCAAACAGGTTGGTAGTCGCCCCTTCTGTCAGAAAACCCTGACTGTTGAGAAATACCGGTTCATCAAACCCTTCTCTGTGGGCACGGCGTTTTTCCAGAATATTATCGCCGTAATTCAGTGATTTGATTGCCGTAAAAGGAGACGTCTCATTGCGCAGAACGGGACTGATGCGCAGCTCAAATCCTTTTATGTAATCCTGCTCCGTATATGTATTTTTCCGCGCGGTAATCTTCAGATTGGAAGCAGTGGCACATACCTTCAGCACATATCCGGCTTTCGCATCGGGATTTTCTTTCTCAAAAGCTGCCATCACCATCTGCATCTGTTCCCGGAGCTTTGCAATATCGTCGCAGGGCAGCGAAATTCCCAGCGAATCCAGCCCGGAAAGAAGCCGCTCCATGTGGTACTGCTCCAGAACAGGACATCCATTTTGGACAAAAATCGTCTCAAATACACCCAGTCCGAAATAAAAACCGTCATCCGCCACTGCCAGAGAACCGGAAAGCAATTCCTGATCACGCATGATCCGGTTCTCCTTCACGGGAAGCCTGCTCCGCCGCGCGTATCAATGCCCAGGCTTTCTGACGTGTTTCTTCATATTCAAATTCCGTATCGGATTCGCAGGTGATTCCGCCGCCGGCGCCGATATGATAGCATCCATTCTGATAGACCATGGTACGGATTACGATATTGAAATCACAGTTTCCGTCAAATCCGATATACCCCATTGAGCCCGTGTAAAGCATCCGCCTGCTGTGTTCCAGTTCATCAATGATCTCCATGGAACGGTACTTCGGCGCACCGGTGATGGAACCGCCGGGGAACATGGCCTCCAGTACATCCACCACATCCCTGTCGCTCTGCAGCTTCCCACAGATGGTGGAAACCAGATGGAAAACCGTCGCATAGGCTTCCGTTACGAACAGTTCCTCCACTTTTACGCTGTTGGGTTCGCAGACACGGCTCAGGTCGTTCCGCTCCAGATCAACGATCATCAGCAGTTCACTCTTATCTTTTTCCGAATTCTGCAGTTCCAGGCGAAGCGCTTCATCCTCTTCCGGCGTCATCCCTCTCTTGCGGGTCCCTTTAATGGGTCTGGTACGGATAATACCGTCCCGGATCTCAAAGAAACGCTCCGGCGATGCACTGATAATCTCCACATCATTGTAATGGAAATATCCTCCAAAAGGAGATGGATTGTTCTGACGCAGCAGCCGGAAAATCTCATAGGGATCCGCCTGCGACCGGATCTGAATCTGTCTCGTCATGTTGGTAATGTAAATATCACCCGCCACAATATAATCCACCATCTTCTGAATGGCATCCTTGTAGTCTTCCTTCGTAAAATCGGAAGTCACTTCATTCTTCTGAACCGTCTTCGGCTCCAGCTTCTCCGGATGCTGCCATCCCTTCGTTTCAGCTTCTTTTTCTCTCAGCCAGGAAACCGCTTCCTCATCCCGGGCTGCCAGCGTAATCTTTCCGGTCTGCACTTCTTCAATCACATAAAGACGATAGAATACAAAACAGCACTCCGGCATATCGATATATTTTTCATGAACATGGGGAAGTCCCATGAAGCGTTTGCCGTAATCGTAGGTCAGATAACCGATGCCGCCCGATATAAAAGGGAGATCTGTGGGATTATCCTCCTTATGTTCTGCCAGATACTGCTTCAGCCAGCTCATGCAGTCGCCCTGCCGGGGCTGCTCATTCAGATAAAAAACACCGTTTTTTTCTTCCGCCTTCATCTCCGGAAGAAACCCTGCAACGGAATACTGACCGTACTGATTCTTCAGAGAAGAATCCAGGAAAACCGCATCCGGCTCCTGATAAAGACAACTGAAAATATCATAAAGTGATCTGCTGGTATCGTAGGTTTTTAAAATCATGCGATGCGGCTTCCTTTCTCCTGCTGGTATTTTTCACAGATTTCGCAGAAATTCTGCAGAATCTCATGGCCGTATTCGGTCAGAACGGCCTCCGGATGGAACTGAACGCCGTAAACCGGCTCCGTGCGATGACTGACTGCCATCACCACGCCATCCTCTGTCTCGGCATCCACCTGCAGCTCCTCAGGAACCGAATCTGCAGTCACAACCAGAGAATGGTAGCGGGTCACTTTAAAATGACCGGGCAGATTCTCGAACAGATTTCTCCGTCTGGTACGAATTCCCGTCACCTTTCCATGCATGGGACGGGTACCCTTCTCCACCTTTGCACCAAACACGTATCCAATAATCTGATGTCCCAGACATACACCCAGAATCGGCACCTTACCCGTATAGCGGCGTACAATATCCGCAGACCTGCCGCAATCCCAGGGCCCCTTGGGACCCGGAGAAATGATGATTCCCTCCAGTTCTCCCCTCTCGTCCAGTTCGTCCAGATAGTCTATATCAATCTCATCGTTGCGAACTACTTCCACATCCCGTCCGATTTCCTGAAAATAAATGGCCAGATTGTATACGAAGGAATCATAATTATCAATCATAACATACATAAAGCAAACTCTCCTTATCAATTACTCTACTGCAGAAAAGCAGAAAAAATAAAAGCCGGAAACACGATATCCGTAAATATCTGTCTCCGGCAGTCTTCTGAAGTATCTTATCAGGCACACCCTTTTTTCTTATGTATGTTTATATATTACACTAAAATGAATTAAAAATCAATAGAAAAATTGGGCAAATGTAGGGTTGTTTCACGAAGCCAGGCTATATATTCAAAGCTCTGTTAATGTCTTA
>JBJELO010000169.1:0-2352 GCA_051879195.1 Lachnospiraceae bacterium | reverse complement strand
CATGCGGTTGAAATATCAGTTTCGTTCACACCAAAAACACTGCCAAATACGACAAGAGCGCCTACAACAAGAAAATCTGTCAGACCAGCGGGTAAAGCTTTAATCAGAACATTTGATAAAAACCGGCCATGTATGATATCTCCATTGGGCTGTAGGGCAAGGAAAAAGCCAGGTATCCCTATGGTAAACATGCTGATCAAGGATATCTGCGATGGCTCCAGCGGGTAGGTAATCCTGAAGCATACCGAGAACACTGCCATCAGGAATGAGAATATATTCTTGACCAAGAACAGGCTCGCAGAGCGCTCAATGTTATTGACCACCCGCCGGCCTTCCATCACCACAGATGGCATCGAGGCAAAATCCGATTCCAGTAGCACCAGCTGGGAGACCTGTGCGGCAGCATCGCATCCGGATGCCATAGCAACAGAGCAATCCGCATCCTTCAGTGCAAGAACATCGTTGACGCCGTCTCCTGCCATACCGACCGTATGCCCAGCACTCTGTAAGGCATGAACCAACTGTCTTTTCTGTACCGGCGTGACGCGTCCAAAAACGGTATATTGGGTTGCAGCTTCGCGTATATCATCCTCTGTATGGAGAGTAGACATATCGATGTATTTTGCCGCATCTGCAATGCCTGCCTCCATGGCAACCTGCGAGACAGTCACGGGATTATCGCCGGATATTACTTTGATCGCTACACCCTGTTCCGCAAAATACTGGAAGGTCTCTGGAGCATCCTTGCGAATAGGATTTGTGAGGAGAATTAACCCAAGTGGTGTAACGGCTTCCGTCAGTTCCTTCCCATCTGGAACGCCGCTGTATCTGCCAAATACAAGCACACGATAACCATCAGAACTATGATTTTCAATCAGTACTTTGAATTTCTCATAGTCTTCCCGGAGAACAAACTCCGGTGCACCAAGGACATATGCGTCACCAGAAAAAGCAGCCGCACAATACTTATATGTCGATGAAAACGGAATCACCATGTCAGCCTTTTTATCTGATGGTGTCTTAAAGAATCGTTTCAGTGCTTGCATTGTTATGTTGCCATCTGGCATTGATACTACAAGATCACTGATCATTGTTTTCAGCCCCAATCCAGTCGAGGGGTTGTACCCCTCCATTGGAATAGTGCTGATCACTTGCATATTATTTTCTGTAATGGTTCCCGTCTTGTCTACACACAGAACATCCACCCGGGCAAGTGTCTCGATGCATTTCATATCATGAACAAGAACTTTTTGGGATGAAAGGCGGATGACACTGATTGCCAAGGCCACACTTGCCAGCAGATACAGTCCTTCCGGAATCATTCCAATCACGGCTGCAACCATAGAGACGATGCTGCTGCTGAAAGAGGCTTTTGAAACGAAAAACTGTTGTCCAAAAAGCAGGAGACCAAGCGGGATGATCAGGATTCCCACTACTCCCACCAGCTTATCGAGAACGCGTATCATTTCAGATTGTTCTTTACGGTTCATGGCTTTGGCTTCGAGCGTCAGCTGAGAGATATAGGAATCTGCGCCGACCTTCTCCAACCTGGCGCAGCATTCTCCAGATACTACAAAGCTACCGGACATCAATGTATCTCCCGGTTTCTTGAATATCTCATCTGTTTCGCCAGTTAATAGTGATTCATTGACTGCGACTTCTCCGTCTACCACAATGGCATCTGCGCATATTTGATTTCCTGCTCGGAAAATTACAATATCGTCAAGAACCAATTCTTCTGCCGGAATTTCCGCCTGCTGACCATCTCTGATTACAAGGGCCGTTGGCGAATTCAAAACGGAAAGACGATCCAACACTTTCTTCGCACGTATTTCCTGCACAATGCCGATCAATAAGTTCGCCACGACAATCAGAAGAAATGACATATTCCTGAATGATCCGGCGACAGTAAGCAGCACAGCCAGTACAGCAAAGACTAAATTAAAATATGTGAGAAGGTTGCTCTTAATAATCTCGGGTATGGTTTTTGTCGGAGGCTCCACTGCTTTATTTGTCCATCCATTTTGCACATATTCATGTACCTGCGCAGAACTGAGCCCGTTATTTTTGTCAACCGTATATCGCACGGTAGGATGGCAATCAATATGTTCTGGTTGTTTTGTTTTTTTCTTTTCCATACTATTTCTATATATTTAACCGCTATGTAAGATGTTTGAATAGTTTCACAGGCAGATACAGAACATAAATTATGACCCATTTAAAAAGAGATACCGGGCGTTCCGACAACAATTCTTTTTCAATATACTTGCCGTTGCTTCCAATCTCTAATGATTGTTGGAAATATTGATTCTGTACTTGCTTCAAATGTTGGGTGAACTCCATGCTGTCAAT
>JBJELO010000168.1:0-10628 GCA_051879195.1 Lachnospiraceae bacterium | reverse complement strand
CAGCGGGCATTTTCAGCCCGCAGAAGGACTTCGTATCATGGTCCCTGCGCGTCCCGTGGACACCCACATTCTGCCGAAAGCAGAATTGCAGCCCACCATCTTTTTTTATTACACCAGTCCGGATTTTACCAGTCTTTTATGCAGCATGGGGCCAACGATGCATGCGATCACCATCTTGACCAGATCCCCGGGAATAAACGGAATCACTCCGGCTGCCAGTGCTGCACCAAAGCTCATCTCCAGACTGTAGCCCATCCATGCAGTTCCGAATACGTAATTGACCAGACTTCCCAAAATCATGCCTGCAAACTGCAGGTACCATTTTGAAGTTTTTTCCACAACATAACCGCTGATCACAGTCAGGAAAATCATACCGATCAGATACCCGCCTGTAGGACCCAGCAGCTTTGCAGGACCGGAACCGAAACCGGAAAATACCGGCATTCCCGCCAGACCAACCAGAAGATAAATCAGGTAACTGCCGGTTGCCCGTTTCCAACCTTCCACGTAAATAATCACATACAGAACCAGATTGGTCAGTGAAATCGGAACAGGGCTGAATGGAATTGACAGCGAAAACGGTGCCAGAACACAAATCACCGCCGCCAGAGCCGCAATCATCACCATATTCACAACCGAACCGGAAGAAGTTTTTGCAACAGATGTTTCTTTCATAACATACCTCATATCATTCTCAGAATATAATTGTTAACTTTAAATCATTTATAAGTTAACAATTGGCATTGTAGCACACCAATCGCAATTTGTAAACCTTTTTCGAAAACAAAATTAACATTTCTGCCAGTTACTGTTCAGACTTGAACCTTGTACATCTATCTATCTCTGTGGTAATATATTGCATATCAAAAAATAACTGCTTTATCACGAAAAACATTTTAACAGAAAGGATCATTTTTATGCTTACCATAGGATCTCATCTTTCCATTTCCAAAGGCTATGCTGCCATGGGAAGAGATGCTTTGAAAATCGGCGCCAATACCCTTCAGTTTTTTTCCCGCAATCCCCGGGGGACGAAGGCAAAGGCTATAGACGAAAACGATATTGCCGTATTCCGGCAGATCTGTGCGGAAAACCATTTTGGTACGCTGCTATGTCACGCGCCCTATATACTGAATGCCTGCTCTGCAGATCCGGATCTGCGCAAACTGGCCCGCGATACCATGGCGGACGATCTGGAGCGTATGGAATATCTTCCCGGCAATCTTTATAATTTTCATCCCGGCAGTCACGTGAAGCAGGGGGCTGAAGCGGGGATTGAAATGATTGCCGATATGCTCAATTCCATTCTGAAACCGGAGCAGCACACCACCGTTCTGCTGGAAACCATGGCCGGAAAAGGCAGCGAAGTGGGGCGCAGCTTCGAAGAGCTGGCTGCCATCATTGAGCGGGTAGAACTGAAGGATAAGATGGGAATCTGCCTTGACACATGCCACGTTCACGACGGAGGCTATGACATTGTAAACCAGCTGGATCATGTTCTGGAAGAATTTGACCGGATCATCGGCCTTGACCGGCTGAAAGCCATCCATCTCAACGACAGCAAAAATCCCTGTGGCAGCCATAAGGACCGCCATGAAAAGATCGGAGAAGGGTTTATTGGTATGGATGCACTGGTGCGGGTAATCAACCACCCGCTGCTGTGCCGCCTGCCATTCTATCTGGAAACACCCAATGAACTTCCCGGATACGCCAGGGAGATTCAGATCCTGAGAGACGCTTACACAGCTGATTCACTGTAAAACATGCCTGTGCCATAAAACAGCCCGCAGCATGAAAACAGCCTGCAGCATGAAATTCCCGTGAAAATCCTTCATGAGTTTTATCATGCTGCAGGCGGTTTTGTATTACTGCAGATTATATAATGTGACTTCTACCAGGTATCCGCTCCGTTTTCCTGCCCCAGCACATACTTCAGGAATTCTGCTGCATGGTCTGCATGGGCAGCTGTATAGGGAATACCTGCATATATCTTATCATCGGTCCCTGTTCCTTCCGGACAGATCTTCTCCAGAAAATCCGTCCCTTCCAGTGAAATGCCGCTGACAACGGCATTGCCGTTCTCATCTTCAGAATACCAGAGCAATTCTTCATCCAGCTGAGCAATAAAATCCTTTCCCAGAACTTCTTCCAGATTCCGATAAGTGTATTCCCGCTCGTCCAGATAACTGACCGTTGTCTCCGGAGCAATAATCAGGTCCAGATCACCCGTTGCATAATATGCCTGAATCTTGGTCAGATTACCAATATTATTCTGTGACAGATTATCGCTCACCACATCAAGCGTATAGGACGAATCCAGTGTCATCAGCTGTTTTTTCGTCAATTCCTGAGACTCACCGAATATCTCTTCCATCTCATCTACGGCATTCGTATCAACCGGCATATTGATAATGGCACCGCCCATCCAGGTTTCCTTTTTGCCCGCTGTATTGATCCAGATAAAATAACCTGCCAAACCGATCACCAGAGCTGCCGCCAGAGCCTGTATCCAGTAATAGGTTACATACCACTTCACCCTGTCTTTCCAGGGCATATCCTTCATGTGAGCCTTCCTGTTATCCGCCCAGTCCTCCAGGCGTTCCTTCTTCTGTTCCATCCCATCGCCTCTTAAATCTTAATAAAACAATATGAAATCATTTTACCAGCGTATGCCGCACAGTCAAGGCTTTTCACAGAAAAATCACTGATTTTTCCACGATGATAAAAAGAATCGTTTTCCGGAAAACGGGTTACTATTGTGGTTCAGACTTATCTGTTTTTACCGGATTTTGTTTCTTCCAGATACAGCTGTATCACCTGTCCGTCCCCCGTAAATACAGGGAAGGTGTAGCCGCCGTACATCAGTGCCGCACCGCTGTAAATCCGTTTTTCCCCCTGAATCTTATAATTTACATCCGGCTTCAGTCCCCGGAAGCGTACGTTGATGAGAGGAGCGTTGGCTCTGGTATGAAGATTTACAAGATTGAAGAGACATTTTTTCCTGTTCCCGGATACAAATGCCCATGCACAGTAATCGGCTTCCTTTACCGGGTCAGTGAGGCGGTAATAGTCGCCATTCATGACCAGTTCGGCATATTTTTTGTATTCCCTGATCTGCTGGCGTATTTTTGCTTTTTCCGCACTCTTCAGCTTTGTCAGATCCAGCTCATAGCCCAGCATGCCGGACGTGGCTACTGCACCGCGCAGATCCATGGTGGATACACGGCCGGTCTGATGGTTGGGTACTGCCGATACGTGGGATCCCATGGTGCTTGCCGGATATCCGAAGGAGGTTCCGTACTGAATCAGAACGCGTTCCTCAGCATCCGTATCATCACTGCACCAGATCTGAGGCGCATAGTACAGCATGCCCGCATCAAAACGCCCGCCGCCGCCTGAGCATCCCTCCAGCAGAATATGAGGGAAGTCACTGGTGAGGCGTTCCGCAAAGCGGTACACACCCAGTACAAAACGGTGACGTACCTCACCCTGACGATCTGCCGGCAGTGCTGCGCTCCAGGTATCCGCCAGTGAACGGTTCATATCCCATTTCACATATTCCACATTGCAGCTGGAAAGCACGGAAGCTATCTGTTCGTAGATATAATCCACAACCTCCCGGCGTGAAAAATCAAGCACCAGCTGATACCGGGCTCTGGACGGATTTCTTCCCGGGATTTTCAGAACCCAGTCGGGGTGTTCCCGGTACAGGTCGCTGTCTTCATTGACCATTTCCGGTTCAATCCACAGGCCGAACTTCATACCCATACTGTTGACTGTCTGTACCAGCTCCGTAAGGCGGACCTTCGCTTCATTTACCTTCCAGTCACCAAGGCCGCTGTAATCGTCGTCGCGCTTTCCGAACCATCCGTCATCCAGCACAAACATCTCAATCCCCAGTTTCCGGGCTTCCGAAGCAATGGCCTCCAGCTTCTCATGGGTGAAGTCGAAATATGTTCCTTCCCAGTTATTAACCAGTACCGGACGGCGTGTATTTTTATATTTGCCCCGGCAGATGTTGTTCCGGATAAAACGATGATACATCTGCGACAGAGCATTCAGGCCCTCATGGGTAAATCCCATGAGCACTTCCGGTGTATCAAAAGACTGACCCTTCTCCAGCTTCCAACTGAAGGTATCGGGATTGATGCCCATCACCAGACGGGTATGATTCATCTGATCCATCTCGATTTCCGCCGCATAATCGCCGCTGTACACCAGCATCATGCCGTAACAGTCGCCATAGGACTCCACCGCTTCAGGTGATGCCATGATCACGAAAGGATTGTGCTGGTGGGAAGAACTTCCCCGCTTGCTGCAGATTCTGGTAATCCCGTGAGGCTGGCGAAGCCGTTCCGGCTGACGTTCCATACAGTGTCTGCCGTGAAAATGAATCAGATCCCAACTGCCCGGCTGCATATCAAGGCATGCGGAAAGTGCACGCTCCAGTCTGATCGTACCATCCCCGTGATTCTCAAAACGAACGCTGCGGGTGATCATGTCCATATTTTCGAAAATACTGTAGCAGAGAATTGCCCGAAGCCCGGTGCAGGGATCCTCCAGCATAATCTCCAGGGTTTCGCTCTCACCGCCATTATCATACGCTGCCGGCATACCGGGGATCCCCTGTTTCCCTTTGTAAATATTGTATCCCGCATACTGCAGATCCACAGCCGTACTTCCGTCTGCATTGACTGCCTCACAGCTGCTGATCCGATAATCACCGATTCCGCAGCCGGTATATTCAAGTGCGGCCGTATCCAGAGAAAAATTCCGGTCCCGTCCCGCCTGATGAGGATTACCTGAGAATCCCCTGTCATTCAGATCCAGAAGCTGATCCATGGAAACATCCGCTATCCTTCTTCCGTAATAATTGTGAAGCAGATATCCATACTGATTAATCCCCATCTGATAGGTAGTATTCTGCGTATGAAGATTGAAAAATTTTTCTTCCTGTTTATAAACAATACTCATAAATAAAACTCCCTGTAATGATTTTAGTTCAGCCTCTCAGCAAATTCTCCGCCGTCTTTATCATTATAATCCGAATCATTCATCCTGACTGCACAAATTCGACCGGATTTTGAGCATAACAGACCCTGAGCAAATTCATTTGACGCTTCCATCATAATATACTAAAATATATTTAAAAATTGCGTTCCGGCAGCTGTTCCGGCAAACCATTCTCCGGACAGCTGTCCCTATTTTCATGATTTTTCAGCCCCCGCGGGGGGATATCCATATCGTGTTATCATAAAAGGGGGGAAGTCTATGACAACACAGGATTATTATCATGTAACTTCACGTTACCGCTGCATGGACTGCGTCAACATGCTGGATTCCGATCTGTACGTAAGCATCTGCGGGATTGAAAACTGTTCCTCCGGCTATAAATTCGGCCCATGTCGCCGCGCGGATTACCATATCCACTTCATACTGGGCGGCAAAGGTACGCTCCGCATCGAGAATCAGACCTGGCATCTGTCTGCCGGACAGATTTTCGTCCTTCCCGAGAATCAGGAAGTAGAATACCAGGCCGATCATGACGATCCCTGGCAGTATGCCTGGATCGCCGTAGGCGGAAGAAATGCTCTGCCCTGCCTGAAAGCCGCCGGTTTTGAAGATTCCTGGCTGCGCGAATGCAACTGCAACCCGAACCGTTTTGTAGAACTCATCGATAAGATTCTCGGCAGCACTGAGCTGACCCTTGTCAATGAGCTGAAGCGCAATTCCTGCATGCATGAGATCCTTGCTCTGCTGGTGGAAACAAAATGTGCAAAAAAAGAGATCCGCCATGAATTTTCACCGGATCTGTACGTTCAGTACGCTGTACAGTTCATCCATCTGAACTACTCGCATATCCGGGTCAATGACATCGCCAATTACATCGGTATCAATCGTTCCTATCTGACGACCATCTTCAAAAACAAACTGAACGTGTCGCCTCAGGAATACCTGGTTTCCTACCGCCTGAACAAAGGAAAGCAGCTTTTGTGCACCACTGACCTGTCAATCCAGGAGATTGCCGCGTCGGTAGGCTATGACAATCCGCTGACATTTTCCAAGATGTTCAAAAACGCTTACGGAAAAAGTCCGAGGCATTTCCGTCAGGAAAGCAGTCCCGAAACCGGCGCTCAGAGCTGAAAAGGCATCCGGAATCAGGCGTTTTTGAAAATAAACCGCGTTTAAAGATAAAGAAAGCCCTGCCTGACTTTTCAGGCAGGGTTCACTTTTCATGATTCGTCCATTACCGTCTGATCATCCTTGCCGATAAAATTGCCGCTTTCATTCACCGGAGGCAGATACGGTACAAAATCCGGCAAAAGCATGGACGCTCCCAGCAGAGCGATGGCCCCGAATCCGCAGAAAAACCACAGAAAAGCATATAACGGCTGCATATGGACATCCGTGTAGGTCAGGTACAGCGGAAATACATTGAAAAACAGCAGAACTACAAGGCGTCCCGGTTTCTGAAGGGCGAAGTAGAATGCATTTTTCATCAGATTGGGAATGGTATTGGCAAAGGCAGCCATAACCGGCATCAGATACAGGGTAATAATCAATGCAATGATTCCCAGGACATAGATAGCGTACATAAAATACTCCATCACACCGCCTGCCTGACTGCAGAATTTCACATCCACATAACCGAAAATCACCAGCGCCAGAAGTATGATCCAGTAAATTGTCGCCTGTTTGAAATTTGTTTTAAATCCCACCCAGAACTGTTTAATGGGATTGATCACACCGTCACCGCGCAGTGTTTTCAGCATGACATGGTACAGCGCTACCCAGGACGCACCGATGGTCACCACCGGCAGACTGAACAGAATAAACATCAAATTTGCACCGATCACAATCCCGCACCGCGTCATCAGACGTCCGAACATGCTGTCATTGTCAAGAAACCCCTGTAACTTTTCGCTCATGTCACTCTGCCTCCTCAAAAATGTAATCCAGAAACTGTTCCACTGCATCAATGTGCTGTGACTGCGAACCGATGCCCAGTACACAGCTGTCAGGATAAATACTGTATTCCGTCATCAGAATACTGTCGCTGATATCGATGCCCACCGGCACCGGGTCCTGACTGTACTCTTCATCGTAGGGATCACTGTAAATCAGCCGGTCCCCGTATTTTTCCATGATGGATGCGCATCTCTCATCATTCAGATCCATCAGACGCCCGCTCGAACCCAGAGCCTCCAGAGATTCCTTTTCCATGGTAACCGCGTCCAGCGTTCCGGTATCCGTATGGGCAACAAATATCTCATAATACTCATTGCCCGTCATCTTTCCCTGAGCGCAGTCAAAAAAGGAAATGTTGTTGAATTCCACATTTTTCACTGTGGTATCGTAGCCTGTGTACTCCACAAAGCCGTCCCACAGTCGGGAGTCATTGCCCACGTCGGCATAGGTATTGGTAAACGTTATAAAAAACCAGTTTTCCTTAATCGCTGTGTTGTAACGGTAAATCACAAAACCGGTAATCGACACAGCACACACAATCCCGATAATCCAGAGATAATAATACTGCCAGATATATTCCGCTTTTGCCCGGAATGTATCGATATTACGTATCTTCTCCTTTTCCTGCCTGAACCAGGATTTCAGCCTTTCCATCACGCGGGCAGCTCCTCCTTTCCGTCTCTTTGTTCTCTTTGCGTATACAGCCCTCTGCCTTTCAGCTTTTCTTTTTCCTACAGCTTACCGCCGGAGGTAGCGATACCTTCAACGAACTGTTTCTGGAAGATTACATAGATAATAAGCATGGGCAGTACAGCAAGTGTTGCTGCAGCCATCATCGCGGGATAATCATTGTTGTACTGACCCTGCATCTTTGCAAGAGCTGCTGACAGAGTAGTTGTTTTTGCTTCTGTACAAACGATCATGGGCCACATCAGGTCCTTGAATGCGAATACAGCTGTGAAGATACCCAGTGAAACCATGGAAGAACGTGTCAGAGGCATCATGATCATCAGGAATTTCTGTCCTACATTGCATCCATCCAGACCGGCAGCTTCCTCCAGATCCCTGGGGAGTCCTTCATAACCCGTCTTCAGCAGATAGGTACCGAATGCCGTAACCAGACCGGGGAATACCAGCGCAAACTGTGTATTCATCATACCCAGCTTTGAAATCATCAGGTACTGAGGAATGATGAAGATCTGTCCGGGCACCATCATCTGAATCAGAACCAGTGAGAACAGAACATTCTTACCCGGGAATTTCAGACGTCCGAATGCATAACCGGCCATGGTAGCTGTCAGGCAGGCACATACAACACGGAAGAAGATCATCAGAAGAGTATTCTTATACAGAATCAGGAAATTATAGGATTTCCATACTGTACCAAAGTTTTCCCAATGCCATCCGTGTGCCGGGAAGATGTAGAACGGATTAACCGAAATTGCTTCCTGATTGGTCTTCAGAGCAGTCAGAACCATCCATGCAAAGGGGACGATCATAATAAAAGCTACGATACACAGAATCACATAAATCAATACCGTATTAAGACGTTTCTTTTTCGTGTAACTATCCATATCCGTCCCTCCTTAATTGTGATATACCAGTTTCTTCTCTGCCGTCTGCAGGATCACGGTAATAATCATGATGAATACCAGAAGGATAACAACCAGTGCCGCGCCGGTACCCTTGTCACCATTCGTGAAGGAATACTGATAGAACAGGTATACAACCGACTGAACCTTGCTCAGAGCCGCATTTGTCTTATCCATAACCATGAACATCAGATCGAAGATTGTCAAAGCGCCGATGATACGGGTCTGTACAATAAAGAATGTGGTAGGGCTGAGTAACGGAATCGTTATATCGAAAAACTGGCGGATCTCGGATGCACCGTCAATTCTTGCTGCCTCATAATAATCACCGGGAATCTCCTGAAGTCCCGATATGAACAGAACCATATTGTAACCTATAATGGACCATACACCGATCACGCCAATGGAGATCCATGCTATCTTGGGATTGGAAATCCACTCGATCTTTGTACCGAAAATATTGTTCAACAGACCAAACTGAGTATTGTAAAGCCATTTCCATACCATGGCAACTGCAGCAGGTGCACAAACCATGGGCAGGAAGAAAATAGTACGGAATACAGAAGTACCAACCAGCTTCTTATTCAGAAAAACTGCCAGAACCAAAGCAATTGCGATACCAAAGGGAACTTCAATGATTGCGTATTTAATCGTATTCCAGAATGCCTGCCAGATTACACCATCCGACAACAATCTGACATAGTTATCAACGCCGTTAAAAATATTGCCTCTGCCGAAATCACCGGTTTTGAAGAATGACTGATAAACAGTATTAAAAATGGGATAAATATTCAGCACTACAAGGCCGATAATCGTGGGGGCAACAAAAAAATATGACCACATAGCTTCTTTTTTCTGAGCTATTGACATTTTCTGTTTTTTCATGCTTTTCCTCCTTACCAGAATATATCATATGGGGAAAAAAGGCGGACCACCTGTGCAGCATGGTCCGCCAAAACCAACTGTAGCTGAAAATCAACAACGATTGATTATAATTCTAAAAGATTATTCTGCAGCAATTGCATCATCAATGATCTTCTGAGCATTGTCACATGCTGTGGACATTAATTCAGCATCATTGGGATTCTGCCATGCATCCAGGAAACCGCCTGCCTGCTGAAGCGCATCTTCCCAAACAGTAGTTTTACGTGTGTAAGGACGGAAGAACAGATCGCCTTCTTCTTCAGCGCGGATGAATGCGGATACATCCATACCTTCGAATGCATCTGCAAATGCATCGGATTTACCGATCATACCAGCCATGGTAACACCCAGTTCAGACTGCATCTGCTGTCCTTCTGCGGAGCAGAAGTAGGAAATCAGGCTGTATGCAGCATTGGGATCCTTGGTACCGGCATTGGCTGCCCATCCAAGTCCGTTGTAAGCAGAATAACGTTCACCCTGATCACATGCACCGTTGCCGTTAACATCAGCATAAGGAATCATAGCCCATGCATAATCGGCTGCATGTTCAGCTGTGTAGAAGCTGTTGATCATCCAGGAACCCTGAGTAATCATGGCTGCCAGTCCGGACTGGAACAGAGAGTCTGTACCGGTCTCGGCAACTGTTGTCTGAGGAGCAGCAACTGTCAGAATCTTACGAACCATCTCCATACCTGCTTTGCCTTCAGCAGAACCGATTGTAGTACCCTTGTGGTCATCTGTAATGATCTGTGCGCCGTAATCATAAACGATATTGTACCAGCCGTCCTGGTTGTTGGAAACGTTCATGGCATAACCGTAAACACCGTCAGCCTTGCCTGCTTCTGTGATCTTTGCTGCTGCATCGTATACATCTTCCCATGTCCAGTCATCGGAAGGATACTCTACTTCGTACTTATCAAACAGAGCTTTGTTGTACAGCAGAGCAATGGTATCATGATCTTTGGGAATCGCGTAATGAACACCATTATCAGAACGTGTATACAGATCTACGATACCTTCATAGTAGTTGTTCAGATCGATCGCATCATCGGCTTCAATGTAAGGATCCAGATTCAGCAGAATGTCATTCTCCATGTACATCTGAGCTGTGTTGGAATGCATCCAGAATACATCGGGCATCTC
>JBJELO010000167.1:0-2361 GCA_051879195.1 Lachnospiraceae bacterium | reverse complement strand
GAATCTGATTATTGTCCTTTATTTCCTGAAGCTGTGTCCCGGTTGCTCCCATGCCAACAGCACAAACCATGCGGACACAAAAATACTTTTCCGCGTTTTTATACCCTTTAACCCTGCCTGCCATAATCCATCCCATATAGATAACAGCAGTATTTCTTTCCAGAATTTTTTTGGCGTCATTTAACGCATAAACCGGCAGATCAAGCTGGTGTCCGAGCAGCTTTGCATATCTCTCCGTATTTCCTGTGTTGCTTGTGTAAACAATTGCTTTTATCATTTTCTTCTTCCTTTCTGAACTCACAGCAGGACAGATAATTTCCTGTCTCACTGCAAAAAGACGCAGCAACTGAATGGTTTCTTCATTCAGCACTGCGTCTTTTGCGTCCGGCTTTTTATTGTATTTTACTTGCGACTAAATGTTTTATAAAACAATCTGACATGTGCTTCCAGTGTCTTCATGTATACATCCTCTTTTTCGGGATGCCTGTCACATTCTCCCAGCAGGACGAGAATCGGTGCATCATACATCATTGCAAGAATGCCCGGATCTTCATCCGCCAGAACACCGGCTGCAATCATCCTGGTAAACAGCCCTCTATGATACTCATGAATCTGGTTGACATATCTCTGCGAATAAAGCTCTGACAGTTCCTGAGAACGAAACTGTTCAATCGTCATCATCCGCCTGAACATGCTGATATACTCGTCATGCAGAGAATAGCCAATCAGGGATTTTACCTTTTCAACCAGATCATCTGCAGTAATTTTCTCAAATACTGCAATGTCCTGTTCCGAATCATGGACATGGACAGAAATGGTATCCGTAAAGGCTTCATATCTTCTTCCTGTCTCCTCAAATATTGCATCAAAAATATCCTGCTTGCCTTTATAATGCTTATACAGAGACGGCGCTTTGATTCCAACAGCAGAAGCAATCTGCTCAACACTGACTGCATCATATCCTCTCTGAGAAAACAATCTCAGCGCTTCCAGAAGAATTCTGTGTTTTGTATCCATTGACAATCCTCCGACAGCTAATGTTCATTAGCTATACTATAACCCCTCATCAAAAGGCTGTCAAGTAAAATATGAAATAATCGAGCGAGAGCACATCCCCGTACAGGATATCATGTTCATTTTGCCTGATAATCTTTATTTCTCAGGCGAAGTTTGAACAGTCACACCGAACGCTTCTTTCACCGCCACGGCTATGGAAACTGCCGGGTCCATCTGTGGTATCAGCATGGACTGCACCGCATGATACAGGTCTGATTTGCCGGGCCATACCGTGGTCAAAAGCTGATTGTTCCGGTCCAGCTGGTGATACCAGGAACCATTTTCATAATCCAACACCTTTTCATCCAGATATTTCAGGAAATCAGTGTAATAATCGGCGTAAACCGTTTTCCCGGTCACACGGTACAGAACTGCGGAGGTGTTGATGGCTTCCGCCAGTGTCCAGTGCATCCGGTCATGTACCACAGGCACACCGTTCCAATCGGTGGTATACACGATTCCCGGCGCGCCGTCTGCATTCCATCCGTCCTGCACCGCGCGAAGGAACAGATTCTCCGCTGCCTGTATGTAAGAAGCTGTTTTTGTGTGATTGGAATGATATGTGGAAAGCGCCCACTGTGTGATCAGACGCGCCCACTCGATTCCATGTCCCGGCGTTGCTCCGTAGGGCTTGAACTGGTCGTCGGGCCGGTCTTTGTTGCACTCCAGATCCGGGATCCAGTCCTTTGTAAAATGCTCCGGAATCCGCCAGCTGTTGTTTTCTGCCCATTCGATCACATGCCCGATAATTCTGCCGGCTCTTTCCCGGTATTTTTCATCTCCCGTCACATCGGCCACAGCAAGGAATGCTTCCACGGTATGCATATTGGCATTGATTCCCCGGTAATCATCCAGAACCGTAAATTCCGTATTCCATGTATCCACTGCCAGTCCCAGTTCCTCATCCCAGAAGCGGAGATCATAAACTTCCTTTGCTTCCTCCAGAAGTTCTTTCGCCCCGGGCTGTCCTGCCAGCAGTGCACTGCAGGCCGCCAGTATTACAAATGCATGGGCATAACACTGTTTATCCGGTCTGGGAGCCCCTTCTGCAGAAAGCGCTGCATACCATCCGCCGTTTTCTTTGTCCCGGAGTTCTCCGTTCAGTCCCTTCAGCGCGGCATCTACCAGCTGTTCGCTGCCTTCAAATCCAAGAAATGCACCAATGCTGTATACATGACACATTCTCGAGGTAATCCATGTCGCCCTGTCCCGGTCCTTCCACGGAGTCCCGTCATCCCCCAGCCACCAGGAACCGCCGCCCGGCGACGGGAATTGCCGGCCGAATCTCAGCAGATCCATGCAGAT
>JBJELO010000166.1:0-2367 GCA_051879195.1 Lachnospiraceae bacterium | reverse complement strand
TACTGCCCCACCGCTTCCCCTGCAAACCTTGGAAGCAGATTGGTTATCACACTGCTGACATAGAAAACAATCAGGACAACCGCTGTTTTCCACCGGTTCATTCCGGCATCCCGTTCATTCAGTTCATACATGGCACTGATCACAAACGGCCACTCCATCAAATGAAACATAAAATCTCTCATGCAACTACACCCATTTTCCCTGCCACTCCATAAACCGGTCCCGTACCGCATTCCGGTATCTTCTGCTGATGGGAATCCGGTCCCCGCTGCTCATCAGAAAACCATCCTGCGCATAAGTCCGCACATAACACAAATTCACCAGATAACTGTTATGACATCTGACAAAGCTCCTGTTCCCGATTCGCCCGCATATTTCCTCAAAGGGCTGATAAATCACGGGATTTTCCTCCCTGCGGGAATCTGCCATGATCAGTCTGCAGCTTCTCCGCCCCCGCTCGATATAGCAGATATCTGCAAGCGAGTAAATAACATTCTTCCCTTTCACATTCACCGTCAGAAGTCTGCTGTGTTTAACCAGAAGCTCCAGTGCCCGTTCAAAGCGGTTCTCGAATTCGCTTTTTATAATAAATCCTCTGTGCTCCACTTCGTACACATCCATGGAATATTCATTATGATTGGTAACAAATATGATCTGACAGCCCGGAAGCATCTGATTGATGGTTCTCCCTGCACTGATTCCATTCTCTCCCGCAGCTTTTTTCCCCAGCTCAATATCCAGAAAAAGAACATGCAGTTCATTTCCCGGACTGCAGACGCTGGGCACTGTCAAAAAAACAGATATCTGCTCCGATATTTCTTTCCCGGAAAAAACTCTTCAGACATTTCCCGGCCCGATTCAAAAAAATGTGATCATCATCACAGACTCCTACCCGGAGCATCATATCATCTCCCTTTCCACGACCTTTTGATCGCTGTATCATTACTTCCATCATTATATATAGGAATGAGAGAAATTGTCAAATAGATAGCAAGACAAAAAAATCATCCCCGCCTCTGCTTCCACAGCAGGCGGAGATGATTCTTATAAATGAATTTCACAGATGGTTTCATTATATCACATTGTTATCAAAAGTCCACTAAATTGCACCAAATAACCATTTTCATGCACTTTTTGGTAACTATTCAGCAGAGCATGATTTCAGGTGAAACAGTTTTGGTAACTATTTCCGGCGGCGTGCCAGTTCGGCACAGTTTTCTTCCACCCGTTTCTTATTCAGCGGATAGACGAAAATCAGTACAATCGCCACTGCTGCAAACCCGATGATCGGGATAATGCAGGACATGCGGAAGATGTTCAGAGTCACATCCGGATCAAAGGCAGTTGCCGTGGTGTAGCCGATCATGCTTAACAGTCCGCCTACCATACCGGAGGAAAGCGCCTGCCCGATTTTCCGTGCGAAAGAATACACCGAATAAATGGTGCCGTCTTCACGGACTCCGTTTTTCAATTCTGCATCGTCAATGACGTCTGTGATCATGGCCCAGATGACACAGTTGAAGAAGCCGGTGCCCACGTAAGCCAGTGCATAGAATACAACATAAACGTAAGCATTAGACGGCTGCATAACCAGGCAGATCAGCCAGACAAGCACGCTTCCCAGGCAGGATACCACAGCAAGCTCTTTCTTGCCGATTTTTGAAGAAAGCTTTACAGCCAGAGGCGCACATACAATCAGAATCGCCAGATTGGCTGCCAGAGATGAGGCAGATTGTGCTGCGGCAGAGCCGTAAAAGTTGGGAAATACATAGCTTGACATTCCCTGCATTCCCAGCTGAGCCAGCAGCAGGAGGATTGCTGCGGCAATGATACCGATCAGCGCCCGGTTGGTCACAAGACTCTTCAGCAGTTTGCCGATTTCCAGTTTCTGCGTGTTGGCTTCCATGGGAACACGTTCACGGGTCAGATTGAAGCAGAGCAGGTAGCAGATGATGGCACAGACAGCGAAAACACCTGCAATGATGGTCATACGGGGGCCGGAAAGCACGGTATTGCCGTCTACTACCACGTATGCAGCCATGGGAGTTCCCACACCGATGACAAGACCGGCCAGAGTTGCGCCGATATTACGCCATGTGGACAGCTGGGCACGTTCCTCCGGTTCTGCGGAAATGGCGGATGCCATGGATCCGTAAGGGATATTGATGGACGTATAGAAAATAGAACCCCAGAGAATGTAGGTCACTACCATCCATACAACTTTGAATCCATAGGGCATGCCCGCCAGCCCCGACTGATAGATCAGAAAAGAGGCGATTGCCACAGGGCCGCACATCCGCTTGATCCACGGGCGGAATTTACCGTCTTTTGTGGGTTTGGAGCGGTCCACGATCTGTCCCATGGTCA
>JBJELO010000165.1:0-10742 GCA_051879195.1 Lachnospiraceae bacterium | reverse complement strand
CGCTGAATATATGTATGTACGTAATCTTCAATATAAACCCGGATCCAGTCTTCCTTCTCTCCGATCTGACGAATATTTTTAGGTAATTTATTCTGTTCCATACCAAAACCTCCCATTTATGCTGCATCAACAGTTATTCAGATGTTCTGCTTCTATTCAGATATTCTGTCTCATTTCATATCAGATTGCTGACAGTCATCATGTTATCACAGCAAAAATACGGAGTCTGTCGAAATCCGACAGGCCCCGCTTAAAATAAATCTACCTGTTTCAGCAAAAAACAGCCTTCATAATCCCCTGATAAATACAATCAGCCATGTTCATAACCATTCCCAGCCTGATGTTCTGCAGGAGCACCGGTTCCAGCCGGCTTCCCCAGCTGACAATTCCGGTTATGGAGATATCACCAACCCTTCTCAGATTTTTATTCACCCCGTATCCGGGCTTTAATCCCCCTTCCGATAATGTAATGCATCCAACGCAGTCTCTGGAACCCACAGAGGCATCAATTGCCACAATGACATATTCAGAAAAATCTTTTTCTATCACCTCAAGCACCGGTTCCAGATTCACTGCATGCACCGGCAGCATCAATGTACCAACTACAACCATATCGGTATTTTCCGAAAATAATTTTTCATTTTTAAGGAAATAACCTGTCAGCGGCCCCAGACTGTCCCCCGTAGACCGATCACTGCCGATGCACAGAAACAACACCGAACGCTTCCTCTCCCGGATCTTCACCTGACGGATCATCCCCGCCAGTTCACAGGCAAAATGCTCTCTCTCAAACCGCTCACCGGAAGAATAATAAAACACCCTCTTCTCCTTCAGCATCATATCCTTCTCCATGAATTTGATAGGTACTGTTTATCACTTTTAACCGGATAAAAAAATGAGGCTCCATTACCGACAGGACCTGTCGGTAATTCCGCCGCCCAGATTGTTCCATATCCGAAAAAAGTGATAAACAGAATTGGAGAGACAAAACGTATCGTTTTTTTAACAAATCAAATTCGTTCTTCCCCTTCTGTTTATCACTTCAATTTGCCGGATAACGGAAACCTGTGCGGCGGAATTGCAGAGGTCTCCTGTAAAGGGGACCATTGAAAACGCCGGTGCTTAACGAGCGGGCCTCCTTAAGGAGGTTTGCGAGTTTAGCATCCGCTGCGTTTGATCTGAGCGAGAGCGCGTCCCCGTACAGGAAACCTCTGCAATGGAGCCCACATATCCCTTCCGATGAAGTGATAAACCACTACCTCCATTATGCCCTTTTCCGGCTGGTTTTATTCTCCTCGTTTCAGCCGAGCATGATTTCTGTGTACCAGAATCCTCCGTTTCTGCATTTCAGGTATTTTTTGAAGCCGAATACGTCTGCTACCAGGGTTTCCTGCTCGGTGTTTTCTCCGGGGAGTCCGATGTACCAGCGGTTTTCCGGGTGGTTGTTGATTCCCTGATTTTCTACGCGGAAGAGAATCAGCTGATGATAGTGATTGTATGCATTCTGCAGGAAGCTGTTGTGGGCCAGGATCCAGTTATTTCTGGGGAGACGTCCGATGTCGTTTGGCCGGATTCGTATAACTTCACATACTTTTCCCATCCGCAGAAAACTGTCTCCTGTTTTTCCGTTATCCGGTTCCAGCGGTCGGATATCCACATGGGGATACCTTGTGCAGAATCTTTTCCACATTTCCAGACACTTATCCCCGTTTCTTTCCTTTATGTTCTGCCTCCGCGTTCTTTGGCCGGGTATGGATGAAGCAGCTGAATCGTCTGCATCAGCTTTTCGCAGTATTTCGTCTGCTGACTGCTGCCTTACCAGTTCCGATGCAGATTCCAGTTCTTCCTGATATTCTTCTGCAGTCTCTGCTTCCGCTTTTTCCAGCGCCTCTTCTTCATCTGTTCCGGCTTCTGCTTCTTCCATTCCTCCTCCCTCATCTGTTCCGGCTTCTGCTTTTTCCATTCCTCCTCCCTCAACCGCTCCGGCTTCTTCTTTTTCTATTCCTTCTGCTTCTTCTTTTTCTCCTTCTTCCGCCGTTTCCGCCCCGGATGCCACTTCCGCAGCTTCTATTATGCTTTCCGATTTCATGCTTTCTGATTTTATGCTTTCTGATTTTATACTCTCAGATTTTACTTTTTCCGGTTTTACATGTTCGGATTGATTTCCAGTTTCATTATGTTCTTCTCTTTTTTCTTTATCCTGGGGAATTATGATGATGCGGTTGTCCTCTGAACAGCTGACGGAACGTACCGGCCGTGCTGCTTCCCTCCACAATGTCATATAATAATGGCGCCTGTTTCCGGCTCCCTGCAGGCAGATTCCGTAAACCTGGGAAAATGCCAGCCCGCTGTCCCACATATTTTCAAGCCCTGTGCTTCCCCGGTAATCTCCTCTTCCATTCTGAAGTATAAGCTGTCCCACCGGAATCCGCTGAAGGTTTTTATCGACCAGGCAAAGTTCCATGGGTCTCCCGCCCTTCTGGAGAATTCCGTTTACCGTTACCTGAAAGCGGACTCTGGGCGGCCTGACTTCCACCTTGGCAAATCCCACGTTTCGCAGCTTTGTATCGTCTTCATAGGCATAAATATACGATAAAAACCTCCTGAAACTCACCGTTTCCATAGAATTATTCGAGCTTTCCGACATAAAAAAACGCCTCCCTTCACAACATCTATATGAAGGGAGGCGGGGGATTATACCCGTTCAAAATGTTTAAACGCATTGCTTAATGCAGCAAACTGCTCCAGCGTCAGGGCTTCGCCCCGGATATTGCTTTTCAGGCCGACGGCTTCCAGTGCCGCCGTGATCTGCTCTTTGTTAAAAGAAAGCTCCTGAGAATTGTTCAGGCTGTTCAGCATGGTTTTCCGGCGCTGATTGAATGACGCACGAATCAGACGAAACATCAGCTTTTCATCCTGTACTTCAACCGGCGGTTCTGCATGCCTGTGAAGGCAGATAACCGCTGATCCCACATTGGGACGGGGGATGAAGCAGTTGGGAGGCACGTTGGCCGCCAGTTCCGGTCTGGAGTAATACTGCACGGCCAGAGACAGTGCACCGTAATCCTTGCTTCCGGGGCCGGATTTCATGCGATCCGCCACTTCTTTCTGTACCATAACGGTAATACTCTCCAGCGGAACATCGGCTTCAAACAGCCCCATGATAATGGGAGTTGTAATATAATAGGGCAGATTTGCCACCACTTTAATGGGCCTGCCGTCATTTTCCTCCTGTACCAGCTGCTTCAGGTCCAGCTTCAGGATATCATTGTGAATAATCTTCACGTTATCGTAAGCCTGAAGCGTATCCTGGAGGATGGGAATCAGATTATTGTCGATTTCCACCGCAATCACCTTTCGTGCGCGTTCCGCCAGCATCTGAGTCATGGTTCCGATGCCCGGACCAATCTCCAGAATGCAATCCTCAGGACCTGCTTCTGCTGCATCCATGATTTTTTCCAGCACATGAGTATCAATCAGAAAATTCTGACCGAACTTCTTCTGGAAATTAAACTGATATTTCTGCAGGACCGCAATCGTTTCCTGCGGATTTGCAAGATTTGCCATATAAAATCCTCACGTTTTTATTATTGCACGTCTGTATTTCCAGTCTTTATTTCACATTCTGCTGTTCATCCAGACGGTAAAATCTGCACGCGTTGTTCCAGGTTGTTTCCAGAACCTCGTCCTGACTGATATTTTTCAGACGGGCGATTTCTTCCACCACATAACGGATCTTTTCCGATGAATTGCGTTTTCCACGGAACGGTACAGGTGTCAGATAAGGGGCATCCGTTTCCAGCAGGATCCGGTCAAGAGGCATGTACGAAACGACTTCCTTCAGCTTTCTGCCGTTTTTATAAGTCACAACGCCTCCGATTCCCAGATAATATCCCATATCCAGATACGCTCTGGCCAGCTCCGTACTGTAGGAGAAACAATGGATCACCATGCTGAAATCGGAACCGCCGGCCTGTCTGATCAGCTCCAGGGTATCCTGAGCCGCTTCCCGGCTGTGGATGATTACCGGCTTGTCAAGCTCCCGGGCCAGTTCCAGCTGGCGGAGAAACCATTTCTTCTGAGTTTCATGGTCACTGCTGTCCCAGTAATAATCAAGACCGATCTCTCCGATTGCCACCATCTTCTCATGCATGGCAGCCCGGCGGATCTGCTCAAAGTTCTCCTCATTCAGCTCTTTTGTATCATCCGGGTGAACACCTGCCGCCCCGTAAAGGAAAGGGTAACGTTCTATCAGTTTCAGCGTCTCCTGAATCTCACGGAGACTGGCCGATACGTTGACAATGCGCTCCACACCCTGTTCCTTCATGGACGCCAGAAGTTCCTCCCGGTCACTGTCAAATGCTTCATCATCATAATGAGCATGTGTATCAAATATCTTCTTCATCTTATACTCAAATTAACAGATCTCAAAATTGACGAATACTCGATTAGCAGATTTCAAAATCAACGGATATTCTGTTAACAGATTTCCGAACCGCAGATCATATCCTTATCCGGTGTCATAACGGACAGATTGCCGTCATCATCGGATGCAGCCAGGATCATACCCTGTGATTCCACGCCGCACAGCCTGCAGGGTTTTAAGTTGGTTACAACAGCAACTTTCTTGCCCACCATCTCTTCCGGTTTGTAATATTTTGCAATACCGGAAACGATCTGGCGCACTTCATCACCGATACGGATCTGCATTACCAGAAGCTTTTTCGCTTTCTTAACCGGTTCACAGCTCAGCACTTCGCCAACGCGGAGCTGTACCTTATCAAAATCATCTATCGTAATCTCTTCCTTGGGTGCTACCTGAGGATATTTAACCTGAGGTTCTTCAGCTGCTGCTCTTTTCGCTTCCACTTCTTCCAGAACCTTCTTTACATCCAGTCTTGCAAACAGGATCTCAGGCTTATCTGTAACCTTATTGCCGCCGGGGTATCTGCCGAATTCATCCAGTTCATCAATCATGCGGTAAGTACCGTTCAGCTGAGCCAGAATCTTTTCGGAGGTTTCAGGCATGAAGGGCTGAAGCAGGCTTGCACCGATGCAGATACTTTCGGTCAGATTATACATAACCTCTGCCAGACGGGGCTTATCTTCTTCATTTTTAGCCAGAACCCACGGAGCTGTCTCATCAATATATTTATTGCAGCGCTTGAACAGATTGAATACTTCTGTGATGGCATCTGCCACATGCAGGCCGGCCATCTTCTCCTCCACTTTCTTAACAGCACCCAGAACCGTTGCTTTCAGGTCGGCATCCACATCGCCGGTTACACCGGTAGATTTCACTTCACCGCCGAAATACTTGTTGCTCATGGCGATGGTTCGGTTAACCAGATTGCCCAGAGTGTTGGCCAGATCGGAATTCATACGTTCCACCATCAGTTCCCAGGTAATCACACCGTCGTTTTCAAAAGGCATCTCATGCAGCACGAAATAACGGACAGCATCCACACCGAACATCTCCACCAGATCATCCGCGTAAATCACATTGCCTTTGGACTTGCTCATCTTGCCGTCGCCCTGCAGCAGCCAGGGATGTCCGAAAATCTGTTTCGGCAGAGGCAGATCCAGTGCCATCAGCATGATGGGCCAGTAAATCGTATGGAAACGCAGAATATCCTTACCGATCAGGTGCAGATCTGCCGGCCAGTACTGAGCAAACATGGGATCCGACTCTTCATCCAGTTTGAATCCGAGTCCGGTAATATAGTTGGTCAGTGCATCGATCCACACATACACTACATGCTTCGGATCAAAATCAACGGGAATCCCCCATGAGAAGGATGTTCTTGAAACACACAGATCCTGCAGGCCGGCCTTCAGGAAATTGTTCATCATCTCATTCTTTCTGGAAGCAGGCTGGATAAATTCAGGATGTTCCTCGATATGCTGAATCAGGCGGTCTGCATACTTGCTCATTCTGAAGAAATAAGCCTCTTCCTTTGCAGGCTTTACTTCCCGGCCGCAGTCAGGGCATTTACCGTCCACCAGCTGTGATTCCGTAAAGAAAGACTCACAGGGTGTGCAGTACATACCTTCATAGTATCCTTTGTAAATGTCACCTTTATCGTACAGTTTTTTGAAAATCTTCTGCACCTGAACCATATGATCTTCATCCGTAGTACGGATGAACTTATCATAGGAAGTATTCATCATATCCCAGATGGTTTTGATCTGGCCTGCCACATCATCCACAAACTGCTGCGGAGAAACACCTGCAGCCTGAGCCTTTTCTTCAATCTTCTGACCATGCTCATCGGTACCGGTCTGGAACCGCACATCATAGCCCTCTGCACGTTTATATCTGGCAATCGCGTCTGCCAGAACGATCTCATAAGTATTGCCGATATGAGGCTTGCCTGAAGTATAGGCAATTGCAGTTGTAATATAATAAGGTTTCTTACATTTTTCACACATGAATAGAAACACTCCCTTCCATTGTCATCTTCTGATTAGATTTAGGCATACTGTTTCTATTATACGGAATTCCCGGAAAAGATGCAAGACAGATATTGAGATTTTACAGAAGTCCGGTTACAATCTGTTTTTTCATTTATTTCACTCACTTTTCACCAGTTTTTCAATTTTATTCATTTTTTTCACTATTTTTCAATTTCTTCACCTGTTTTTCTCATCGACTATCCCCATTTTTCAATTAACGGCAATTGTTTGCTCTGATATTTTGTTCTATAATTTACTTGTCTCGGCAGTTATGAGTTTTTTTCGCAAAAGTTTTTACTGTGGATAAAGCTATAAAACAGAATCACAGCTAATTTACAACAACAATTTTGATGAATGTAACTTGAAAGGAGAATTGCTATGATTACTACCCAAACTTCTGCCGTTACAAAAGATTCCCTGCCCGGTTCTATTTCCATCTGCATGTCCGGTGATCAGACAGATCAGGAAAAATTATCGGAATTATATAAAACCTGGTTTCAACCCCTGTGGTACGTAGCTTTCGGCTACTTGAAAGACCTGCAGCTTGCTGAGGATATGGTGCAGGAAACATTTATCAAAGTATCTGAGCATCTTTCTGACATACAGGATGTTCATACCAAAATGACAAAATATTTTCTGATTACAATTACAAGAAACAAATGCATTGACTATATACGGAAACGCAACCGTTCCCCGGAAACACTGATGGAAAATCAGGAATATCCACCGGAATACGACAATCTTCCTCTGGAACACGTCATCCATCAGGAAACACTGGACGAGCTGACCGATATCATAAACAGCCTCGATGATACTTATCGAATCCCCCTGAAACTCCGATACATAAACGGACTCACCAATCTGGAGATTTCCCGACGCACCGGCCTGTCCGTAAATCTGGTGGCTGTGCGCATCAACAGAGCAAAGAAAATGCTGAAAGAACGCCTGAAAAACAGAATTTAAGATACCGTTTCAATCTTTCATTCTATTATCGCTCTGATTGTGATATACTGGAAGTAACCTGGTATCACTGTTTTCAGATACCTGATTCGAGGAAGGAGCTTTTGATGACATATTTAAACAGATCATTCCGGAAATGTTCCGTATTTTTGCTGATCGTTTCCATGCTTGTATTTTCTCTTGCGGGTTGTCAGAGCGGTAAGCGCGGTAAAACTTACGAATCTTTATCTCCGGAAAATGAAAAAACGCAGACTTCAGATACTTCAAATGAATCCGGTTCCGGCCAGTCGTCGGAGTCCGACGAATTTGAAGATTTTACCCTGTCCCTGTTCTGCGAGGAAATTACAGAAAACACTTTGAATCTTCATTATGCTGTGGAGGATCCTGCTTCTTTCGGAATCTCCGATTACCCTCTGACTCTCGGAGAGTACAGTCAGAAGGCTTTTCAGGAGACTGCAGAACGTGCCGAAAAACTGCTCTCCGAGTTGAACAAGTTCGATTATGATGAACTGACCTCCGATCAGCAATTTACTTATGATCTTCTGGAAAATGCACTGGAACTGAGCAGTGAAAGCAGTGCTTTTCCTTACTATGAAGAGGCCCTGCAGCCTTCCATCGGCATCCAGTCACAGCTTCCGACCCTGCTGGCGGAATATACGTTCAATACAGAGAGAGATATCACCGACTATCTTGCCCTGTTAAAGGATATTAACCGCTATTTTCAGGAAATCATCACTTATGAGCAGGAGAAATCCGACGCAGGCCTGTTTATGTCCGATTACTGTGCCGATATGGTTATAAAAGACTGTGAATCATTCATCTCCCAGACTGATGATAATTTTCTGATTACTACCTTTGAGGAACGTCTGGATGAGATTGAATGGCTGGATGAAGCAAAGAAAGAATCCTGCAGCAGCGAAAACCGGGAGCTGGTAACCGGCGATGTGATCAGTGCTTATCAGATGCTCATTGATGCTCTGAAGGAACTGAAAGGAACCGGCGTCAATGAAGGCGGTATCTGTAATTACGATGATGGAAAAGATTACTACAATTATATCCTGAAGCAGTCCGTGGGAACCGACCGGTCCGTGAAGGAACTGGAGAACATGACCATTGATCAGATGAACTCGAATATTCGTGCAACGCAGGAACTGATGGGAAACAATCCTCAGCTGAGTTCCGATTTCAATTATTTTGAATTTTCCCTTACCGATCCTGAAGAGATTATTGAGGATCTGCAGGAAAAAATGCTGGAAGACTTTCCTGAATTAAAAACGGATATCAACCTGCAGATCAAATACGTCAGTGAATCGATGGAGGATTCTCTGAGCCCTGCTTTTTACCTGACACCGCCCATTGACAATCCGGTGGATAATGTGATCTACATCAACGGCGGTTCTTCGGATTCCTCCGATCTGTATTCCACGCTGGCTCATGAAGGGTATCCCGGTCACCTGTATCAGACTGTATATACGGCTTCCTGCAGCAGTTCCCCCATCCGTTATCTGTGTTCCACCACAGGTTACTCCGAAGGATGGGCTACTTATGTGGAAAATCTGGCGTACAGTTACGATACGGGCATTGATTCTGATCTGGCCTCCGTCATGCAGCACTACAATAGTGCCGATCTGGGTATTTGCGCACTGCTGGATTTCTATATCAACTATGAAGGGCAGACACTGGATGAAATCGCAGATTTTCTCCGTCAGTTTTACGGGATTGAAGATGCAGATGAAATCCGGGAACTGTATTACTATATTGTATCCCAGCCCTGCAATTACCTGAACTATTACATCGGATATCTGGAAATCCTTGACCTGAAAGCCGATGCACAGGAAGCACTGGGTGACTCTTTCGATCTGAAAAATTTCCATACATTTTTCCTGGAGATGGGCGACTCTCCTTTCTATCTGATCCGGGAATACATGGAATCCTGGATTGAAAGCTGTCAGGCCGGTGCATAAACTTTCGTCGAAAGCTGTCAGCCGGTGCACAATCCTTTACCTGAAGAATGTCAGACCGGTCTGTACTCCTTTCCCTGCCGGATATCCCGCAGTTTCATTTCCCGGCGTATGGTGTTGAGGACCAGCTTTTTATCCGCGCTCCACCCGGGGGCAACGAGGAGCGATTTGGGACCGTCACCGGTAATGCGGTGAACCACCATGTCGGGCGGAAGGATTTCAATACATGCAAAAAGAATATGAAGATATTCATCCATACTCAAAACGGAAAAGGCGCCCTTTTGGTACTCAGCTGCCAGATCGGTGCCTTTCAGTACGTGAAGCAGCTGAAGCTTGATTCCCTGGGTGCGATACGCAAACGACACGCCGCCTGCTGCAGGAATTTCAGGAAGGGAATTTTCAGGAAAAGAATTTTGCCCTGAGGCGAACACATTCTGCGACAGATAACGCACCGTCTCCAGCATATCCTCCCGGCTTTCCCCCGGCAGCCCCAGAATTACATGGGTAATCACTTCAATTCCGGCCTGATTCAGCCGTTTTACCGCATCTTCGTAGCACGCAAGCTCGTATCCCCGGCGAATATAACGGGCGGTTTTTTCATGAATCGTCTGCAGTCCCAGCTCGATCCATACCGGCTTGATCCGGTTCAGCTCCATTAAAAGCGCCAGTACCTCGTCCGGCAGACAATCAGGTCTTGTGGCAATGGAAAGAACCGCAACCTGCGGATGCATAATCGCTTCCGTGAATATTCTCCTGAGATATTCCGCATCTGCGTAGGTATTGGTATACGACTGGAAATATGCAATGAACAGATCCGCATCCGTTTTATCCTGTATCCGCTTTCTCGCCTGCTCAATCTGAGCCGTTACGCCTCCGGTCTCCTGCATCCGCGCTGCAAATTCGCCGGAGCCGCCTCCGCTGCAGAAAATGCAGCCTCCGTATCCCACCGTTCCATCCCGGTTTGGACAGGTCATGCCCCCGTCCAGTGCCAGTTTGTAGGTCTTCCGGCCAAACCGCTGACGCAGATAATGATTAAGCGTATAATAACGTTCTCCGCCGTAGTCCCGATTCCCGTAATTCTGATGTCCGCAATTCTGATTCGCGCAATTCTGATATTTATATAAATTCATCCCCTTTTTGTGCCTCCCGCCTTGAAAAGTATACTCTCTTGTAATATAATAAATTCCACGTAAATTTCAAGTCTCCAGCACAGAAAAGGAGGATTCATGCATAAATATCTAAGAGCAATCGGTTTTTCCAGCTATATCCGCCATAAAGACATTCAGAAACTGCTGAATGAGGTTTATGAAAAACCTGACAATATTGAAGTATCTGACCTGCTGGATTCAACATTTATCACCATGG
>JBJELO010000164.1:0-10766 GCA_051879195.1 Lachnospiraceae bacterium | reverse complement strand
GCTGACTGCTACTAATCGGTCATCAGCTTGACCAAAGCCTGGTGAGATGGTCTGGTTTGAAAGAGAAGGGTTAAAACTCATGGAAAGAGATCGAAAGACAATGTGCAGTTTTGAAGGTACAAGATCCGAAAGGATTGTATCTTATATATAAATAGTGTTATGGGGGAATTCCCGAGTGGCCAAAGGGGACAGACTGTAAATCTGCTAGCTATGCTTTCGGTGGTTCGAATCCACCTTCCCCCACTCAATTTTATAATGTGATAACAGATATGCCCAGATAGCTCAGTTGGTAGAGCAGAGGACTGAAAATCCTCGTGTCGCTGGTTCGATTCCGGCTCTGGGCATCTTTCTTTTTTCTTCAGACTGATGTATAATAACATGAGTCTTTTTTTATACCTTTTCAGGTCTGCTTTCCGCAATTATTTATCATAATTTTTATCAGATGGGAGAATGTTGTATGTTTAAAATCAGAGAGGACAATACCTATAACGATATCCGCGAAAAATCACTGATGAGCTGGCTTACTCAGGTGCAGGATACGGGCAGTTATAACGATGCCTGCGGTGCGAAACTGGCAGTGGAATATATTCAGTATCTGAAAGAGAAAATCGAGATGCTGGAAGAAAAAAACAGGATGAAGGACCAGCATATGAAGAAAATCAAACAGAAATTGGATGACTTAAAATAAACAAATCCTATTGACGTACTAGGATAAAAATGATATGCTTAATGCAGAATGAAAACTACGTAACATCTACGTGAGATAATAACCAGTTGGTAATATGATTGGAAGGGACGGAGAAAGGGTATGATTTCAACAAAAGGAAGATACGCCTTACGTGTTATGCTGGATCTGGCGGGGCAGCCTGCAGGAGAAGCAATTAAATTAAGAGATGTTGCAGAACGTCAGCAGATTTCTGTAAAATATCTGGAACAGATTATTGCAGTATTGAATAAAGCAGGTATGGTAAGAAGTATACGCGGACCTCAGGGTGGATATATGCTGAGCAGAAAACCGGTGGATTATACGGTGGGAGCAATTCTCCGGCTGACAGAGGGGGATCTCGCTCCGGTAAGCTGTGTGTCCTCATCCTATCCTGAGTGTGAAAGACAGGATCAGTGTGCAACGGTGGTTGTATGGGAAAAGATGTATGATGCCATTAATAATGTAATCGATAATATTACTCTGGCGGATTTGCAGCAGTACGGGAAAGAGAAAAAATAATCAGAATCGTATATTAAACCTATTGACAAGGTATGAAAATGGTAGTATAGTATTTTCAGAAACCGGATGAGGGTTAAGAAAGGCTTCCAGTTTGTTTAACAAAGTTTCCTGCGAACTGGAAGAATATTTTAAGACTATAACCTAGTTATCATATATGAAATAGAAGATATTAGGGGAAATATCAGTAATACAAGAGGTGTAACATGGAAGATACTAAAAAATTAATCTATCTTGATAACGCAGCGACAACTCAGGTGGATCCGGAAGTGTTTGAAGCAATGAAGCCCTATTTCTGCGAGCTTTATGCGAATCCTTCCAGTATCTATAGCTTTGCGGGTAAAGCTGCCAAAGCAGTGGAAGATGCCAGAGAACAGATTGCTCATCTGATCAATGCCAAAGCCAGAGAAATTTATTTTACCGGCGGCGGCAGTGAATCGGATAACTGGACATTGAAATCCGTTGCAGAACAGTACGCGAAGAAAGGGAAACACATTATCACTTCTAAAATAGAGCATCATGCGATTCTTCATACAGCGGAATATCTGGAAAAACACGGATATGAAGTAACTTATCTGGATGTGAATGAGAACGGAAAGATTTCCCTGGAAGAACTGGAGGCGGCTATCCGTCCGGATACGATTCTGATTTCCATTATGGCGGCCAACAATGAGATCGGTACGATTCAGCCGCTGGAGGAGATTGGAAAGATTGCCAGGAAACATGATGTACTGTTTCATACAGATGCGGTACAGGCATTCGGTCATATTCCCATCGATGTGGAACGGATGAATATTGATATGCTCAGTGCCAGCGGACATAAAATTCATGGTCCTAAAGGTATCGGTGTTCTGTATGTCAGAAAAGGTGTTAAGATCAGTTCCTTTATTCACGGTGGTGCACAGGAAAGAAAGCGCCGTGCCGGTACTCATAACGTACCCGGTATTGTCGGTATGGGTAAGGCAGCCAGCCTGGCGGAAGAACGCATGGAAAAAACGATTGCACAGGAGACAGAACTTCGTGATTACACCATTCACAGAATTGAAACCGAGATCCCTTACTGCCGCCTGAACGGTGACCGGACAGACAGACTTCCGAACAATATGAATTTCTGTTTCCGTTTTGTGGAAGGAGAGTCATTGCTGATTATGCTGGATTCCAAAGGAATCTGTGCATCGAGTGGTTCAGCCTGTACCTCAGGTTCTCTGGATCCGTCTCATGTGCTTCTCGCCATTGGTCTGCCCCATGAAATTGCGCATGGATCACTCCGTATGACGATTTCCGAGAGTACAACAAAGGAAGATCTTGATGAGACTGTTGATCATTTAAAGGGAATCATCGAGCGCCTGCGCAGTATGTCGCCTCTTTATGAAGATTTTGTAAAGGAACAGAAGCAGCAGGATTGCTGAAAATATCAAAATAAATTGCAATAGAGCTTAAAACAGAGTAAACTGAATACAGTAAATATGGAAAGGATATAGATTATGTACAGCGAAAAAGTAATGGATCATTTTTCAAACCCGCGCAACGTGGGTGAGATTGAGAACCCCAGTGGCGTGGGTACTGTAGGCAATGCAAAGTGTGGAGATATCATGCGCATGTATCTGGATGTGGATGAGAATCAGGTGATTCAGGATGTGAAATTCAAGACATTTGGATGCGGCGCAGCAATTGCTACCAGCAGTATGGCGACTGAGATGGTAAAAGGAAGGACGATTCAGCAGGCCCTTGAGGTTACCAACAAAGCTGTTATGGAAGCTCTTGACGGACTTCCGCCGGTTAAAGTACACTGTTCACTTCTTGCGGAGCAGGCTATTCATGCCGCACTGTGGGACTATGCACAGAAGAATAATATCAAGATTGAAGGTCTGGAACCTCCGGTCAATGATATCGAAGAAATCGTGGAAGATGAAGACTGATTTTTCAAATAACATGTGGTGGACAGCCGGGATTATTCCCGGCTGTCTGCTTTTTTCCGGTAAGCGGCCGGAGAAATTCCTGTAAATTTATGAAATATTCTGGAAAAATAGGCCGGTGAAGAGAAACCGGTCTGTTCGGAAATCTCGGTAATGGACAGATTGGTTTCCGCAAGAAGAGGGAGACTTTGCTGAACCCGGTAGTGAAGAAGATAATGAAACAGGGTCTCTCCAATCTGTGCCTTAAAAAAACGGCAGCATTCACTGCGGCAGATATTGACGGAACCGGCAATATCTTCCAGGGTGATTTTTTCCTGATAGTGCTTCTGTATAAATTCCAGGATATGCTGCAGCCGTTCCTGATTCTTCAGACTGTAGGGCTGCAGATCTTTCATGCTTTCCTGAAACCAGGTGTAAAGCAGAAGCCAGAACTGCGACAGTTCGATTTGTGTTCGCAGTTCCGGTGCTGCAGGATTTTCAATGGCAATACGATGAATTTCCAGAAGATGGGAGATGGCCTGTCTGTGCCATTCCCGGGATCCGTCCAGATGCAGAGAAGGAAGGGTATTGCCGCTGCAGATGCAGTCAATGTATCGGGATTTCAGAATACTGGTATCATTTCCATAGAGTATGCGGGGATGGAAAGTAATGGAAAGATATTCGCAATCCGGCGTACTCTGCCCCGGGTGAAGCATTCTGCCGGTGTGAAGTGTGTTGCAGTTGCCGAAAAGCGCCTGTCCTGCTTTCACATGATAGCTGTCCTGATTGATCTGGTAGATCATTTCACCTTTCAGAAATAGTGTCAGTTCAATCTCCGGGTGCCAGTGCCACTGGAACGAACCGGATTCATAAGCGCCGATGCGCTCGTAGCTGATGCAGACCGGATAGCGATAATCGCCGTGGGATTTCACTTCCTTCCGGTCGGTGTCCGTATTGATCTGCATAAAAATCCTCCTTCTGTGAATCGTAATCGTGATCCTGATTGTGTTCAGAGACAGTCCCGAAAACATTGTGTGTTCCCGGGTGCGGAGTATCTGCAAATAGAATCATTCAATAACATAATCTCAATATAGTGCAAATCTGTGCAAATATAATAATTGCAGAAAACGGTATACATCTATTATAATACCATCATAAGGGAACGCAAGCGAAAACTGCATCAGACGCTGGCATTTCAATATGAGAAATTTGTTACGGAGAATGAACCGGAAAGGAGTACTATTATGAAACTGGAACAGGCACTTGCAGCAGTTAAAGGTGAAAAAGCAGCAGAATTATTTAAGGAAATGTACGGAACAGACGGCGTTGCAGCCAATGTGGAACGTTACAGCCATGTTGCGCAGGGCTATGTAGATACTTTTGGGGAAGGTGAATTTGAATTTTTCACATCTCCCGGACGTACGGAGATCAGCGGCAATCACACGGATCACAATCTGGGCAAAATTCTTGCGGGCAGCATCAATCTTGACTGTGTAGCAGCCGCCGGCCTGAACAACAGCAATACAGTACATATTTTCAGTGAAACATACGACCAGAATATTACCATCGATCTGACAGAACTGGAACCTACCAAGCAGAAAACAGGTACAGTTGCTCTGCTGAGAGGTATTCTGAAAGGCTTTAAACGGACAGGACATGAGATCGGCGGGTTCAATGCATTTGTGACCAGCAACGTGATCAGTGCGGCCGGAGTCAGTTCCTCTGCGTCCTTTGAGATGCTGATCTGCTGCATCGTTGATTATCTGTTTAATGGCGATAAGCTTACCGTAAAGGATTATGCAAAGATCGGCCAGTTTGCGGAAAACGCTTACTGGGATAAAGCTTCAGGCCTGCTGGATCAGATGGCATGCGCATCAGGCGGTGTGATTTCCATCGATTTCAATACACCGGATATGGATGTGGAGAATATTGATTTCAGCTTTAACAGGATCGGTTACGATCTGTTCATTATCAATACAGGCAAAGGTCATGCGGATCTGAGCGCGGATTATTCATCAATCCCCAATGAGATGAAAAAAGTAGCTGCATTTTTCGGAAAAAATGTTCTGGCTGAGTGTTCTCTGGAGGATCTGCTGGCAAATCTTGGTGAGGTACGTGCCTATGCCGGAGACCGTGCGGTTATGCGCGCATTCCATTTCTTTACGGAGAACGAACGCGTGGATACAGCAGTAAAAGCACTGAAAGAAGAAGATTACGACACATTCCTTCAGGTCATCACGGAATCAGGCAATTCATCCTGGAAATGGCTGCAGAACTGCTATACGATTTCCAATTATGAAGAACAGTCCATCAGCATTGCACTGGCACTGACTGAGATGTATCTGAAGAAACTGGGCAAAGGCGTATGCCGTGTACACGGCGGTGGATTCGCAGGTGTCATTATGGCAGTGATTCCCAGGGAAAATTCTGCAGAATATAAGGAATATATGAGCAGCAAGATGGGCGCGGACAATGTATATGTTATGAACATCCGCAAATACGGCTCCATCCACCTGGCGTTCTGATTCTGCGGACAATCATCTGGCTGAAGAGAACAGCAGGGGGTAAAGAGACAGATCAGGGGATAAATAAACAAAACAGATCAACAGAGCATAGATTAAGGGAGAAGTTTCGGATGACACCGGATCTTCTCCCTTTTTAAATCTGAAAACTGTTAATTAGAAAAACCTGTAAACCGTAACGGTTGTATGGGTTTCACCCGGCTCCATAACAGAGGAAGGAAACTGCGGTTTATTCAGGTTATCAGGATAGTACTGGGTTTCCAGGCAGAAGCCGTCGTAATTCCTGTAAATAACACCGTTTTTACCGTCGGCCTTTTTAATGAAATTGCCGGTGTAAAGCTGAACGCCGGGCAGATCGGTAAAAGCTTCCATGGTCAGACCGGTCTTGGGTGAAACGGCTCTGCAGAACAGGGAAAGCTCGCCGGCTTTGTGATTGAGGCAGTAATTGTGGTCATAGCCTCCTGTCAGCTTCAGCTGTTCGTAGTCATCATGGAGACGTTCACCGATTGCTGTGGGAACCGTAAAATCCATGGGGGTGCCGGCTACGGGGGCAATTTCACCGGTGGGAATTGATTCTGCGTCGACAGGAGTGAAAGAAGACGCATCGAGCCAGAGAACGGTATCTTCCGCGCTGCCGCTGTCATGACCGGAGAGGTTAAAGTAGGAATGGTTTGTCACATTCCAGGGTGTTGCCTGGCTGCATACGCCGTCATAACGCATGATCAGTTCGTTGTCATCTGTAAGGGTATAAGTAACTGTTGTAGTACAGCTGCCGGGAAAGCCTTCGTCTCCGTCAGGGGATTCCATGCGGAAAGAAACGGAATCTTCTTTTTCAGAAACGGTTTCCCAGATTCTTTTGTGGAAACCGGAAACCAGACTGGAATGGAGATTATTCCGGTTCTCATTGGCTTCCAGATGGTACTCTTTGCCGTCAAGGGTAAATGATGCATTGCCTGTACGGTTGGCCACACGTCCGATACAGCACCCTGCGGATAAGGGATTGTCTTCATATCCGCTGACGTCCTGATATCCCAGAACCACGTCGATGGTTCTGCCGTCCTTTACAGGAACCATAACAGAAACAACTGCGCAGCCGAAGTTGCTGATCTGTGCACTCATTCCTTTTCTGTTGCGGATGGTATACAGCAAAGCCTTTTTTCCATCCAGGGTCATTCCAAAATCAGTGTTCATAATAGAATATATTCCTTTCAAATCAAAATTCTTCTGTAAATTATAGCGAAAATCTGCATGGATTACAATAAAAAATTATAGTAACTGTTCAGAGCCGGATCGATTGTCAGTAACGTCCGTGCCTGTGAGCGTATTCTGTGGGGGAACATCCCATGGATTTTCGGAAAACTTTGGAAAAATACAGGCTGTTGTCAAATCCCAGGGAATTGGCGATGACGGTAACAGACAGGCTTGTATCGTCCAGCATGCGGCAGGCCGCTTCCATGCGCAGGGATGTCAGATATTCTTTGGGAGACTGGTTCAGACACTGCTCGAAAGCGCGGAACAGGTGGCTGCGGCTGACTCCCACGTAGTCGGCAACCTCCTGAATCGTGATAGGATAGGAATAATGAGACTGCATGAAATCCATGGCTGTTTTTACGTAATCACTGTAGGAATTATTCGCTGTATGCATACCTGAATTTTTCAACAGACATGCCAGTGCGGTGTAAAGGCGCCCCGACATTTCCACCGAGCTGGCAAATGTATTGCCCCGTGCGTCGTATATATGGTGAATTTGCCTGTCGAGAACGTCTCCATTCTGCAGCTGGCGGAGCAGGGGTTCCTCCTGGGTGAAACCGGCTGCATTGATGATCGGTTCCGCATCCACACCTGCAAAACCAACCCAGCTGTATTCCCACGGTTCCCGGTCATCAGCCTGATACATACATTCTTCATTCGGATATACCAGAAAACAATCTCCGGCCTCCAGGTGGAAAATTCTGCCGTTCTTCTCATATATGCCTTTTCCGCTGATAATGTAGTGAATCAGATAATGATTGCGGACACCGGGTCCCCAGGAAAATCCCGGGTCACATTTCTGAAATCCCACGTTATAGATGGAAAGAGCGGTAAGGTTCAGGTTCTGTACATAATAGGAATTTTTAAATGTTCTGTCCACGAAAACACCTCCATACAGTTATCATAACCGATGAAAGGATAATATGCAACAAAATTACATAAGATTGAATCATTTCTGTATTCCTAATCCGGCCTGAATGGAGTAGATTATTTACAGGAAGTAAAAAACAGCGGGAAATGGCCGGAAGGCGGCCGGACTACCCTGGCGGCGAATTCTCCGGCAGCAGTTTTTTACGGAGGAATCTATTAACAGGCTTTCAGCAAGGCTTCATGAAAGCGGAATGGAGGAAAACATGGCAATTTTAGTAACAGGCGGCGCGGGATACATCGGAAGTCACACATGCGTGGAACTTTTAAACGAGGGATATGAAGTTGTTGTAGTTGACAATCTTTACAATTCCAGCCGGAAAGCAATCGAGAGAGTGGAAGAAATCACCGGTAAGCATGTAACATTTTACGAAGCGGATATTCTTGACCGGGAAGCAATGGAGATGATTTTTACGAAGGAATCCATCGACTCCGTCATTCATTTTGCAGGACTTAAGGCAGTTGGTGAATCCGTTGCAAAACCTCTGGAATACTATTACAACAATATTACAGGTACTCTGGTGCTCTGTGATGTTATGAGAAAGCACGGCTGCAAAAATATCGTATTCAGTTCATCTGCAACGGTTTACGGTGATCCGGCTTTTGTTCCGATCACAGAGGAATGCCCCAAAGGAAAGATCACCAATCCCTATGGACAGACAAAGGGTATGCTGGAACAGATTCTGACGGATTTCAACGTAGCAGATCCGGAATGGAATGTAATCCTGCTTCGTTATTTCAATCCCATTGGTGCGCACAAGTCCGGTAAGATTGGTGAAGATCCGAAAGGAATCCCCAACAATCTGCTGCCCTATATCGCACAGGTAGCCATCGGCAAGCGCGAATGCCTGAGCGTTTTCGGCAACGATTATAACACGCCCGATGGTACCGGTGTGCGTGACTATATCCATGTTGTGGATCTGGCAGTGGGTCATGTAAAAGCAATCAAGAAACTGGAAGAGAAAAAGGGCGTTCTGATCTACAATCTGGGTACCGGTCACGGTTACAGCGTACTGCAGGTGGTTCACGCATTTGAAAAAGCATGCGGTCATCCCATCAATTACAGGATCGCTCCCAGAAGACCCGGCGATATCGACTGCTGTTATGCCGATTCCTCCAAAGCAAAAGAGGAACTGGGCTGGGAGGCAGTTTACGGTATCGATGAAATGTGCGAAGACTCCTGGAGATGGCAGTCTCAGAATCCGAACGGTTACAATGAATAAGAATCATTATAAGAACAGGGGATTAAGATAATGCAGAATCTGAATGAATTGATTGAAGCGCTTGTCCGTTACGGACTGGACTGCGGACTGGTTCCGGCAGAAGAGAAAATCTACACAACCAATATGCTTCTGGAATTGTTTGAATGTGATGAATACACGGAACCGGAGACACCGGCTGAACTGACTCTGCCGGAAATCCTTGACGGTCTGATGGATTATGCGTATGCCAATGGCATTATGAAAGACGATGGCATTACTGCAAGAGATCTGTTTGATACAAAGATCATGAACTGCCTTTGTCCCAGACCGAAGCAGGTGATCGATACTTTCAACGCGCTGTATGAAAAGAGTCCGAAGGAAGCTACGGATTATTTCTATAAATTCAGCCAGGATACCAATTATATCCGTCGTGACCGGATCGCGAAGGATATGAAATGGAAAGTGGACAGCCCTTACGGAGAGATTGATATTACCATCAACCTTTCCAAACCGGAAAAGGATCCCAAGGCAATTGCTGCTGCAAGAAATGCAAAACAGAGCTCCTATCCCAAGTGCCAGCTCTGCCGGGAGAATGAGGGATATGCAGGCCGCATGAATCATCCTGCGAGACAGAATCACAGGGTGATTCCCATCACGATCAACAACAGCCAGTGGGGAATGCAGTATTCACCGTACGTTTATTATAATGAACATACGATCGTATTTAACGGGGAGCATGTGCCCATGAAGATCGACCGGGCGGCATTCTGCAAGCTGTTTGATTTTGTCAAGCTGTTCCCGCATTATTTCCTGGGTTCCAATGCGGATCTGCCGATTGTGGGCGGCTCCATTTTAAGCCATGATCATTTCCAGGGCGGCGGTTATACGTTTGCCATGGCCAATGCAAAGCTGGAGAAGACATTCACTGTTCCCGGCTATGAGGATGTTCAGGCGGGAATTGTTCACTGGCCGCTGTCTGTAATCCGTCTTGACGGTAAGGATGCCAATCGTGTGATCGATCTGGCGGATCATATCCTGAAAGCATGGCGCGGTTACACCGACGCAGATGCATATATTTTTGCGGAAACCGATGGGGAACCGCACAACACCATTACACCCATTGCGCGTATGAACGGTGATCTGTATGAGCTGGATCTGACACTGCGCAACAACATTACAACAGACGAGTGTCCGCTTGGCCTGTACCATCCTCACAATGAATATCATCATATCAAGAAAGAGAATATCGGGTTGATCGAGGTTATGGGTCTGGCTGTTCTTCCTGCAAGACTGAAAGGCGAGCTGGAGCTGCTGGGTGAATATCTGGTGGAAGGCAAAGATTACCGCAGCTGCGAGGAACTGGAAAAACATGCTGACTGGGCGGATGATCTGTGTAAAAAGTATGGTTCTTTCCGGAAGGATACGGTGATGGATGTCCTGAAGGAAGAAACCGGTCAGGTATTTGTTCATGTACTGGAGGATGCAGGCGTGTACAAGTGTACGCCTGAAGGACGCCAGGCATTTGAGCGCTTCATTGCAGTGTTATAGATTTTATGGATTGTATCCGCAAACAGGATCAGTTTATAGACAATATTTATAAATCTGCATAAGATCGGGCAGTTTTCACAGGAGACTGCTTACAGATTGGGGAGAGAAGGTGCGCCGCCATTCCGGAAACTTTTTCCGGTTGGTGACGCATTTTCTGGACTTCTGAAATATTGAGTATGGGGGAGGATTTTATGGATAT
>JBJELO010000163.1:0-2418 GCA_051879195.1 Lachnospiraceae bacterium | reverse complement strand
AACGATGTGAACTGCAAGAAGAATGAAAAGCCCATGCCCAAGCTTCCTGTAGCTACCAACTTCTGGGAACCTGAACCGAACCTGTATACCGGTGCAGAAGCATGGATCCTGGCAGGCGGCGCTCACCACACCGCATTCACCTATGACCTGACTGCAGAGCAGATGGGAGACTGGGCAGCTGCCATGGGTATCGAAGCTGTTTACATCGACAAAGATACCACTATCAGAGATTTCAAAAAAGATCTGATGCTGGGCAATATTTTCTATAAATAAGAGTCTGTAAATAAGAGTCTGTAAATAGAGTCTGACGGAAGGAAGAACGAAATGTTAGAACAGTTAAAAAAAGAAGTATATGAAGCCAATATGCTGCTTCCCAAATATCATCTGATTACATTTACCTGGGGCAATGTAAGCGGCATTGACAGAGAAAGCGGATTATTTGTAATCAAGCCCAGCGGTGTGGAATATGACGAACTGCGGCCGGAAGATATGGTAGTTGTTGACCTGAAGGGCAACAAGGTGGAAGGTGAGTACAATCCTTCTTCCGATACAGCAACCCATATGGTGCTGTACAACCGTTTCCCCGGAATCAGCGGTGTGGTTCATACCCATTCTCCCTGGGCTACCAGCTGGGCACAGGCCGGAAGAGCCGTTCCCTGCTACGGAACAACCCATGCGGATTACATTTACGGAGAGATTCCCTGCGTCAGAAATCTGACAAAGGAAGAGATTGATGAAGCCTATGAACTGAATACGGGCGTTCTGATCGCGGATGATTTTGATGCAAATCACAGAGATCCCATTGCCACACCGGCTGTACTGTGCAAAAACCATGGCGTATTTACCTGGGGTACCAGTGCACACGATGCGGTTCACAATGCGGTTGTTGCGGAAGAATGTGCCAAGATGGCGGCATGGTGTGAGATGATCAATCCTGATGTGAAGCCTGCTCCTAAGGAACTGCAGGACAAGCATTACTACAGAAAACACGGTGCCAATGCTTATTACGGACAGATTAAGAAATAAAACAGGGGGTAAAATCGTGGGTGATTGTACTGTACAGACTCTGATCAAAGAGGGTAAAACAGTTCTCGGTATCGAATTTGGTTCTACAAGAATCAAAGGCGTACTGTTAAGTGAAAAGAATGAATTATTGGCCACAGGAGATCATTCCTGGGAAAACCGTCTGGAAGACGGTGTGTGGACTTACCATGTGGAGGACATCTGGAACGGAATTCAGGATTGCTACAGGAATCTGAAAGCTGAAGTTCAGGAAAAATACGGTGTGGAGCTGACGACCATCGGTGCAATCGGTGTCAGCGCCATGATGCACGGATATCTGCCGTTTGACAAAAATGATCAGCTGCTGGTACCGTTCCGCACCTGGAGAAATACCATGACGGAACCGGCAACGGTAGAACTGATGGAACTGTTTGATCATCAGATTCCTCAGCGCTGGAGCATTGCGCATCTGTATCAGGCTGTTTTAAACGATGAGCCGCATGTGAAGGATATTGCATTCTTCACCACGCTGGCCGGATATGTTCACTGGGCACTGACCGGTGAAAAGGTACTGGGCATCGACGACGCATCCGGTATGTTCCCCATTGATCCGGAGACGAAAAATTATTATACGGATATGCTGGAAAAATTCGATCAGAAGGTTGCTGACCGGAATTATCCCTGGAAGATCGAACAGATTCTTCCCCGGGTACTTCAGGCGGGAGAAGAAGCGGGCCGGCTGACAGAAGCGGGTGCAAAACTGCTGGATCCCAGCGGTGCGCTGAAACCGGGTATTCCCATGTGTCCTCCGGCAGGCGATGCAGGTACCGGCATGGTTGCTACCAACAGTGTAAAAGTACGTACCGGTAATGTTTCCGCAGGTACATCGGTCTTCTCCATGATCGTTCTGGAGAAGAAACTTTCCAGACTGTATCCCGAGATCGATATTGTTACGACGCCGGAAGGCAATTCCGTTGCCATGGTTCACTGCAACAACTGTACTTCCGATCTGAATGCATGGGTATCCGTATTTAAAGAGTTCTGCGATCTGTTCCATGTGGACATCGATATGAATGATCTGTACGGCGGTCTTTACCGCAAGGCGCTGGAAGGCGACAAGGACTGCGGCGGCCTGCTGGCATACAATTATTTCTCAGGCGAGCATATTACACATTTTTCAGAAGGAAGACCTCTGTTTGCACGGGAACAGAACTGCAGTTTCACACTGGCCAACTTCATGAGAACGCATCTGTATACTTCTCTGGCTGCCATCAAGGTGGGCAATGACCTGCTTCTGGGCGAAGAAGGCGTTCAGGTGGATGTAATCTGGGGACATGGCGGACTGTTCAAAACCGAAGGCGTGGGACAGAAGATTCTGGCTGCTGCTCTGAACACACCGGTTTCCGTTATGAAGAC
>JBJELO010000162.1:2508-40187 GCA_051879195.1 Lachnospiraceae bacterium | reverse complement strand
TAAACATTCAAGAGCACAAAGAAGTACGCTCCGACTAAAAAAAATACCATATAAGTATAAAAAAATCAATGTAGTACCATTATATTATGCGCATCCACCCCATGTATTGTTCAGAACTTCATTATGCCTCACTGCCTGTATCTTCAGGCGAAGTCTGAACAGTAAAAATTATACTGCGTTGACTTTTGTACTGAGGTGTGATAAATTGATGATATTGTATTTTGATTCTTCGGGAGGCAGAAGAGATGATTAATGATAAAAAAGTTTTATTCAGCGGTATGCAGGCAACCGGCAATCTGACACTTGGCAATTACCTGGGGGCTTTGAAGAACTGGGTTACGCTTTGCGATGAGTATGAGTGTTTTTATTCCGTAGTGGATATGCATTCCATTACAGTGCGTCAGGATCCTGCCACTCTCAGAAAGAGATCCAGAGAACTGCTGATGATCTATATTGCGGCGGGTATTGATCCGGAGAAGAACTGTCTGTATTATCAGTCACACGTTCCGGGCCATGCGGAACTGGCATGGATTCTGAATTGCTTCACCTATATGGGTGAACTGAACCGCATGACGCAGTTTAAGGACAAGGCTGCAAAGCATGCTGACAATATCAATGCCGGTCTGTTTACGTATCCTGTACTGATGGCAGCTGATATTCTGCTTTATCAGGCAGATGTGGTACCGGTAGGTATCGACCAGATGCAGCATCTGGAGCTGACCAGAGACCTTGCGGAACGTTTCAATAATATTTACGGTGACGTCTTTACGATTCCCGAAGCTTATGTGGGCAAGGTGGGAGCCAGGATCATGAGTCTGCAGGATCCTTCCAAAAAGATGTCAAAATCAGACGAGAATCCCAATGCAAGTATTTATCTGATGGACGATCCGGACACGATTATGAGAAAGTGTAAACGTGCCGTAACAGATTCGGAAGGTGCTGTTCTGTACCGTGACGAACAGCCCGGTGTTAAGAACCTGATTGACATTTACAGCGCATGTTCCGGCAAGACACCGGATGAGGTTGTCAGAGAGTTTGACGGAAGAGGATACGGCGAACTGAAGATGGCTGTCGGCGAATCTGTTGTTTCCGTTCTGAAACCGCTTCAGGAGCGTCATGCACAGCTGACGAAAGAAAAAGCTTACATTGATGGTATCATTAAAAACAATGCGGAAAAAGCAACCTATTATTCCAACAAGACACTGAGTAAGGTAAAACGTAAGATCGGATATCCGGATAAAATCCGCTGATATGCTGATGTATTGGTTTACCGATTTACCGGTTTCCTGATTTGCCGTCTTACTGATATACGGATCATCTATAGTGATCATCTGCGGCAATATCCAATTGTTGTTTGCTTGTTATAACAGAACAGGGCATCTGCAGACTCATGGGTTTGCAGATGCCCTGTTTTTTGTAAAGCTGTTAAGCTTTTTTTGTTTTTACTATAAAACTTCAGCGAAACTTTCTGTTAATCCTGGTCGTCATGCTTGTTGCTGTTTTCATGCCCGTTGTCGGAACCGCCGCCTTCTTCGTTCACCGGATTTTCGTTGCCGTCAGCTCCGTTATTTTTAGATTCTTCAGCTTTTTTCGATTCTTCTTCAGCTTTGCTTGATTCTTTTATGCTCTCTTCTTCAGACCGGGATGCAGCGATGGATTCGGCTACATGGTCAACTTTGCAGGTTCCCAGATTGCCGATTGTATAGTTGCTGTCATCGGAATCACCGGTAGCGTTGGCATCCAGAGACATATAGACTTTTGTCGTTTTGGACGGACATTTATCAGTTGCTCTCAGACCCGATGAAGAGCAGATGGAGATACTGACGTGTTTGTCACAGATTTCGGTGGGCTCCGTACCTTCTGCAAAATATTCCGTGTAAATCATATTGCCGCGGGGATCGTGATCGCATACGCCTGATACAGCCAGTTTGCCGGATTTCCTGCAGATCTGTCTTGACACGATTCCGGAAGGTGCTTTGAAGCCGGGATCCGGAAGATTGGAATGCACGCGGGTCATGATGGCTTTCCAGATGTCCTTGTGATAGCCGTCTTCCTCAATCTTCTGCAGTTCATCGTATCCGGACCAGAGAACAGCGGTGTAGTAGGGTGAAAAACCTGCAAACCAGATATCGTTGGTGCTGCTGGTTGTACCGGTTTTGCCTGCGATGGACATGCCGTCCACATCAGCACGTTTGCCGGTACCTGTCAGGCCGACACCGTTGCCGCTGGGATAGCGCTGACCGTCCATAACCTCTTCCATGGCATCTGTCAGAAGCCATGCTGTGGATTCCTTCATGACGGTATGGGTCTCCGGTGTGTTATCGATGATAACATTGCCGTCGCTGTCCAGAATTTTCGTATAGAAAATCGGTTCCGTGTAGGTTCCGCCGTTGGCGATCGTTGCAAAGGCGGCTGTTGTTTCCAGATTGGTAACGCCGTCTGTCAGACCGCCAAGGCTGAGGGAAGCATTGATATCGCTGTAGGTTTTGCCGTTGGAATCGGTACGCGATTCAACCAGAGTGGTAAAACCGTATTTTTCCAGATACTCAAAAGCCAGAGCCGGTGTAACTGTTTCATTCAGGCATTTTACAGACACGATATTCATGGAGTAGACGATACTCTGACGGATGGAGGAGTATCCGACATATCCGCCTGACCAGTAGTTGGAAAATTCCTTATCTCCCACAGAGTAGGGTCCGTCGTAATAAACGGTGGCAAGTGTATCTCCGCAGGTGTCGAGAGCCGGCGTGAATCCGGCCAGAACCTTGAACAGGGAACCGGGCTGTCTTGTTGTGCTGGTGGCACGGTTCAGAGACAGATCGGTTGTCTTCTCGCCCCGCCCGCCTGAAATACCAAGTACATATCCGGTGGACTGATCCATGAGTACAAATGAAACCTGCGGCTGCAGTGTATAATTGATGGAAGTCAGTTCCCAGCTGTCGCCGGCGGACTCGTCCGTTTCGGATGCCGCAAACTCTTCAATGTAATCCATCAGATCATCCCTGCTGTTGCCGATCAGCTTGAACTGAGGGTCATTGCTCCGGAAGTACTGTTTCAGGTTATTCTCGGTAAATGTTTTGGAAGTACCGTCTCCGTAGGAAACATCCAGTGTAAAAGTACAGGAGTACTTCTTCAGAGAATCAGGATAATGGGATTCATTGTTGACTTCTTCATCAATAATATCCTGTATGGCGGGTTCCATAGTGGTATAAATACGCAGTCCTCCGCTGTAAAGCAGATGATTGGCCTGAGCCTGTGTATAGCCGCGGTCTTTCTGCAGATCTTCGGCGACCTGTTCGATTACAGCATCCACAAAATAGCTGTTGGGAGAATCCTTTTCTGCGGTATAGGTTTCATTCTGTGCCTGTATCCGTGCGTATACATCATCTTTGAGGGCTTCTTCCTCCTCCTCCTCGGTAATGTACCCCTGTTCTACCATATCGGAAAGAATCTTTTCCACACGGTCATGGTTCTTTTCAGGATTGGTGATAGGGTTGTAAGAAGTAGGATTGTTGGTAATAGCCGCAAGGACAGCACATTCCGATAAAGTCAGATCCGTGTAATCCTTACCGAAATACCGTTCGGAAGCAATGGCGATTCCCAGTGTGTTGCTGCCAAGATTGATCGTATTCAGATAACTTAACAGAATTTCTTCCTTGGCTTTCTGCTTGCCCTTTTCTGCTGTCAGTTCTTCCTCCAGCTGCAGGGCCAGATACTGCTCCTGAATCTTTCTTTCCAGCCGGTCACCGAGGCTGTTTTCACTTAGCCAGTCTGTAAAAATATTGTTTTTGATCAGCTGCTGAGTAATAGTACTGGCACCCTGGGAAAATTTGAAGCCGGAAGTGATACCCTTGATACCGGCTCTTACAATACCTTTCAGATCGATACCGTTATGTTCCCAGAAACGGGAGTCTTCAACAGCGACAAAGGCGTTGATCAGATCTTCAGGAATCGATTCGTAGTCCTTAACATTTTTACGGTGGGAACCGGCCTGAACCAGTGTCTCCATCAGGTTGCCGTTGGCATCGTAGATCATGGACATCTGCTCATCGGGGATAATGTCCTTATCGCTGATCCTGGGGGCATCATCGATAATGCCTTTGATCATGCCGATACCGATGCTTGCAACCAGACAGATACAAAGAAGCAGACCGACAAAAAACATGGAGACCGTTATAAAAATGGAACGGGACTTCCGTTTCCGGCGGCGGGAACCATGCTTTTTCAGTTCATTTTGTACTCCGTCTTTACCTAAATTCATACATATATCCTTTCATAAATGCTCGGTTGATAATTCTGAAAATCATCCGTGCCCTGTATATGTGCATGTGGAGAACATGCTTCTGTCGGGCATACGTTCTCATTATAACAAATTGTGGAAAGAAAATAAATACGGGAATTGTGAAGTTTACGTGCAACAGTTAAAAAAAGTATTAAGAATATATAAAAGATTCTGACCGGTTTTGCAAACGGAGAGCATTTGTGATATGATTAGGAAAGATTTTGTCAAAGACCGGTTGATTTTGCGGTTAAAACTACTTTTCATCCGCGTTTTTTTCATATATACTGGTGTGGATGACAGGAGATACTCACTCCATGACAGCAGCGGAGCGCAGGATGCTCTGCTTTATCTGAGGACAGGATATGGTAGAATCATACAGGACCGTCTATATGGGCGGTGAAGAAGAAATTATAGAGAAGAAATCGCGTTTTATTGCGGCGGTTGAGCATGTGGAGTCTGAAGAGGAGGCTATTGCTTTTATTGAGGCTGTCCGCAAAAAGCACTGGAATGCGACCCACAACTGTTTTGCCTATATCATCGGGAACAGGCAGCCGCTGATGCGCTGCAGCGATGACGGAGAGCCTTCAGGGACGGCGGGGCGCCCCATGCTGGATGTGCTGGCGGGAGCCGGTCTGTGCAATATCGTCGTTGTGGTGACCCGTTATTTCGGCGGGACGCTTCTGGGAACAGGAGGCCTGGTCAGAGCGTATTCGGGTGCTGTGAAGGCAGGGCTTGAAGGCAGCATGCTGATCACGAGAAAGCTGGCAAAGCAGCTGGAGATCGGCTGTGATTATACCTGGATCGGCAAGATCCAGTATCTGGCGGCGCAGATGAAGCTGCGTACACTGGATACGGAGTACAGCGACTCTGTGAAGACCGTACTTCTGGTGCCGGTTCAGGACAGCGACCGTTTTCAGAAACAGGTGGCGGAGGCTACCAACGGACAGGCGTCGGTCAGCGAAACCGCGCAGCTGTACTACGCGGAGGCAGACGGAGAATGTCTGCTGTTTGATCATTGACGGGGGTTGTATTGAAACTCCGTTTTTAAACAGTCAACTACATTATAGATTAAAGAGGGAAAAAACATGTTTACATATGAAGATGCAGTGAAAGCAATTGATGAGATCCCCAAATTTCTGGAAGCTCCTTCCGTGGAGCATACAAGAGCCGTGCTGGATGCCATCGGCTCACCGGATGAGGGCATGAAGATTATTCATGTGGCGGGAACCAACGGGAAAGGATCCGTCTGTGCATTTGTCAGCAGTATGCTGTCTGCGCAGGGGATGAGAGTAGGAACCTTTACTTCTCCTCATCTGATCAGGATGAATGAGAGAATCAAGATCAACAATGTACCTGTTTCTGATGAGGAGTTTCTGCGGTCGTATCTGTATGTGAAGGAAAGCTGCAAAGATCTGGGAGACATGAATTATTTCGAATATCTTTTTGCCATGGGCATGGATATTTTCTCAAAAGCGGATCTGGATTATGTGGTACTGGAGGTTGGGCTGGGCGGCCGCATGGATGGCACCAATGCCATTAAGGCTCCTGTCTGCTGTGCGATTACATCGATCAGTCTGGATCATGTGGAGGTTCTCGGCAATACGATTCCCGAGATTGCGGCTGCGAAGGCAGGGATTATCAAGCCGGGTGCAAAAGTGGTTTATGATGGCACAAGGCCGGAGGCTTCTGAGGTGATCTGCAGGGAGGCTGCACTGTATGATGATGATACCATGGGTGTGGATGCTTCCTGGTATGATCATACGGCGCTGGATGGCGGCAATCTGAGCATCGATGTGAAGAAAGGGGCTCTTGCGGGAAGTACGCTGCATATTCCTTTTATTGCGGAATATCAGGCAGTCAATGCGCTGGTGGCCGTTTCCGTTATGGAGATGATGGGACTGCTGGAGACTGAAGAGCAGAAAGCCAATGCCAGAGCCGGCATTATGATGACCAGATGGCCCGGCCGTATGCAGCAGGTGCTGCCGGGAGTTTATATCGACGGAGCACACAATGAAGATGGCATCGGCAGGTTTGTTCAGGCTGTTCAGGCAGTGGAATGCCGGGGCAGAAAGCTTCTTCTGTTTTCTGCCGTGAAGGAGAAGGATGTGGATCTGATGGCCCGCCATATCGGCCAGGAAGCTGATTTTTCGAAGATCATGATTACTGAGATAGAGAATTCCAGACAGCTGGGCTGCGAAGTTCTGGCGGACCGCCTGAAACATTATTATGATGGACCGGTGGAGATCTGCCCGGGCATTTGCCGGGCATTTAAGCAGGCTATGGCGGAAAAACAGGAGGATGATATCCTGTTCATCGCCGGTTCCCTGTATCTGGCAGGCAGTGTGATGGAATTTTTACAGACACAGGAAAAAGAGGCGTGAGCCTGACAGACAGGAGGTTGATTTCATGCTTGATTTTGAGGAAGAACTGAAAAAATTTTCACCCAGTGAAGAAGTTGATGAGGAAACTGCCAAAGTAGATCCGGAGGAAGTGACGGATATGGCGGATGTACTGATGACATTACTGAAAGACTGACAGGTGGTGAGTTACATCGATGAAATGCTGCAAATGCAATACTGAAATTACGGGTCGGTCGGGCAGATGCCCCGGCTGCGGGATGCGTCTGAAGGAATACCGCCATATGGTGTATCTGTCCAACGGATTGTACAATGCTGCGCTGGAACGCGCTGGAAAGAAGGATCTTTCCGGTGCGGTGACGGCATTAAAGCGTTGTCTGGAGCTGAACAAGCATCAGATTCAGGCAAGAAATCTGTATGGGCTGATCCTGTATGAACTGGGAGAAGCCGGAGAAGCTGCCAGACAGTGGAAGCTTTCCATGGCACTGGATCCGGAGGACAAGCAGGCTGCCCGTCTGTACAAAAAGACGATCGGAAACAGAGGAGAAATTTCCCGGATGAAGGATGCCATGGGCAAGTACAACCAGGCCCTGCGCTGTACCCGGGAAGGTGCACTGGATCTGGCTGTTGTACATTTGAAAAAGGTACTCAGCGTGTATCCTCATTATGCCCGGGCAGCAAAGCTTATGGCGCTGATCTGCATCAAACAGGAGGATTATGCCCGGGCCTGCCGCACTCTGAAACCGCTGCTGCAGTTCAATGCCACGGATAAGCAGGCGCTTCGCTATATGGAAGAGGCTTCCGCGCTGGGCGGCAGTACGCTGAAATCGGACATTAAAGAGCAGGAAGAGAGAGAGCAGCGGGAAAGCCAGGAAGTAATTATTCCTCCCTACAGTGAGAAAAATGAACTGCTTCATGATTTTCTGTGTATTCTGGGAGGTATGGCTCTTGGCGTTCTGGCATGTATTTTCCTGATTTTCCCTTCTGTAAAACAATCCATGATCGAAGACAGCAACAGTCAGATCATGGAATACAGCAACAATCTGTCTTCACGGGAGGTGGAGATTCTGTCGCTGGAGAAACAGATTGAAGATCTGAATACCGAACTGGAGGATACGAAAAACTCTTTGAAAGCCTATACGGAGAAAAACGGTATTCTCGATGCTTATACCAATCTGCTTACATCCATGAATTATTATGTTCAGGGAGATTATCTGGAAGCAGCACAGTCATTTGCAAAAATTGATTCCAAGGCGGTAAAGAACAGTGCATACCAGACTGCTTATGATACAATGAGTGAGCAGATGGAAGGCAGTGGTTTGAAGAGTCTGTATGATGAAGGCATGCGCCTGTACAAACGGTATGATTATGAGGAAGCGATCAAATATTTCAAACAGTGCCTGAAGATCAAGTCCGATTACGCGGAAGTCATGTACTGGCTTGGTTTATGCTACTATAACTCCGGGGACAGGGAGAATGCCCAGAAGTATTTCTATAAAGTTCAGAAGGACTATCCGGAAACCAGCTGGTCGAAGAATTCAAAACGTATCATGCCCTATACGGAAGATATGGAATCGTCAGGAACAGGTGAATCATCGGGAACAGGTGAGTCTCCGGCAGCGGGACAGTCTTCTTCATCGTCGGGGCAGGAGTAGATTTGGCCGGGCGGTTTTGGAAAACTGATTAATTATTATTGCACAAAAGAGATTGCAGGAAATTAGACTGCAGTCTCTTTTTCTTTTTATTTATTCAGCAGGAGGTTAACGGATTTATGGAGAAAAAAGACAGCCGGGTGCCGGTTTATGAGAGGGAGAAGGATGTTCTGTACATAAGACTTCCGAGAGAGTTTGACCATTTTTCAGCGAGAAATATGAAAGTGGAGACGGAGGCATTGATTGAAGCAGTGGGGATAAAAAATATTGTTTTTGATTTTACAAAGACTGAATTTATGGACAGCACAGGGGTAGGGATTCTGCTGGGACGCTACAAGAGAATGAATTTTATCGGGGGCGCCGTCTATACATGGCATGTGAGTGCCCGCATCCGGCGCATGCTGGAAGTGGCCGGAGTTACCCGGCTGATTCCGGAACTGGAATAGAAACACGGAAAAAATAGAAATATTCTGTAATGGGAAAGGAGAAAGGCAGTATATGGAAACGAAATTCAGCATGAAATTTGAAAGTATTCCCGGGTGCGAAGGCTTTGCCCGGGTAACGGCAGCGGCATTTGCCGCCCGGCTGAATCCTACTGTGGAGGAACTGGAAGAGTTCAAAACAGCGGTTTCAGAGGCGGTAACCAATTGTATGATTCATGCCTATGACGGACGGGAGGGCCCGGTCAGCATGGAGGTCAGTCTGCGGGGGCGGACGGTAACAGTCAAAATTGGAGATGAAGGGAGAGGAATTGAGGATATCGATAAAGCGATGCAGGCGTGCTACACCACCAAGCCGGAGCTGGAGCGGTCGGGGATGGGATTTACATTTATGCAGCTTTTTATGGATGATGTGTTTGTAAGATCATCCCCGGCAGACGGTACGGAAGTAATCATGACGAGACGTTTTGAAGACAGCAAAGCCCCCATTTCTCCGCACTAAATGGAATTTGAAAGGCTGATCCGGGCGGCGCAGCAGGGGGACCGGGCTGCCCGTGACGAACTGGTTTGTGAAAACATGGGACTTGTCTGGAGTGTGGTCAGACGTTTCAAAGGAAGGGGTCAGGAACTGGAAGATCTGTTTCAGATCGGAAGTATCGGTCTTTTAAAAGCAATTGATAAATTTGACCTGAACTTTCAGGTCTGCTTTTCCACCTATGCGGTCCCGCTGATCACCGGAGAAATCAGGCGTTTTCTGCGGGATGACGGACTGATCAAGGTGAGCAGAACGCTGAAAGAACAGGCTTATAAAGCAGGAATTGCCAGAGAACAGCTGGGTATGGAACTGGGGCGCGATCCCACCATGGAAGAATTGGCAGGAAGAATGGGGCTGTGTGTGGAGGAAGTGGCGGCTGCACTGGAATCGGGAGCGGAAGTGGAATCACTGTCGAGAACAATTTACCAGGGCGACGGCAATGCCATTACGCTGATGGACCGCCTGGAGGAGGAAGGCGATATCAGTGAAAAACTGGTGAATCAGCTGGTGGTGGATCAGCTGCTGGCACATCTCCCCAATATGGAAAGGCAGCTGCTGGAGCTGCGGTATTTTAAAGATAAGACACAGGCACAGACAGCCAGAGAACTGGGCATTACTCAGGTGCAGGTATCAAGGCTGGAACGAAAGATACTGGGACAGCTGAGGAAAAAACTCCCGTAAAATGCGCAGATCGGGGTATCCTGTTGCGTAAAATAAGGGCTTCTGATATAATCGGGAAAAGAAAAGGCGGTAATTGCGCAGAAGAACAGAGGAAGATTAAGAACAGAGGAAGATTAAGAACAGAGGAAGATACTATGGACTGGAGTCAGTTTATAACTGCGCTTCCCCGGCGCAGCAGTGCTGAGAAAAAACATTCGGAAAATCAGCTTATGACGGAATGGGGCAGAAAACTTCTGAAAGAGGTGGAAGAAAGTAGAACAAAAAAAGGGAATGCCAGACCGCTGCGGATTCTGACAGAGTATCCCAGACCGCAGATGGTCCGTTTGAAGCCGGCAGGAAAATATGAAATCTTAAACGGATGGTGGAAATATGCGGTGATGGATTCAAGGCGTGTTCCTCAGGAATGGGAAGGTAGGATTCTGGTGCCATTCTCGCCGGAAACCCTGCTTTCTTTCGTGAACCGGCAGCTGAAGCCGGAAGAATACCTGTGGTATGAGAAAGAGATACAGGTGGAGAAATGTCCGGAGAATCAGAGGGTTCTGCTTCATTTCGGCGCGGTGGATCAGAAGTGTGAGGTTTATCTGAATGGCAGGAAAATGGCTTGTCACGCGAGCGGTTATCTGCCGTTTTCCGTGGAAGTAACGGATCGTCTTCATCCGGGACGTAACGTGATTCAGCTGTGTGTACAGGATCTTTCCGATACATCCTGCTTTGCGCGGGGAAAACAGAAACTGGAGCGGGGCGGCATGTTTTATACGGCTCAGAGCGGTATCTGGCAGCCGGTATGGCTGGAATGGGTGCCGCTTCATTACATAGAGCAGATGTGGATTACTCCTTTGTATGACGAAAGCATGTTTGATATCCGCGTTCGCCTGAACGGGCCGGTATGTGATGGAATGGCAGGCAGTTACGGTCCTGCCAGGGAAGTGGTGGAACTGAAACTTTACGAGCCTGTGATTAACCGGGCGGAGCAATCAGATGGCGCGTGCTGTTTTTGCAATGCGGGGCGAAAAGTGCTGCGGGAGCTGAAAGTGGAGACTGATCCGATTTTGCTGGATCCGGTGCACCGGGAGTGTCACATGAGAGTGCAGGTACCGGACAGAAAAAGCTGGACACCGGAGACACCGTGGCTGTACGGCCTGTCCATTGCTGTCGGGGAGGATCATCTGGCTTCCTATGCGGCCATGCGCTGTTTTACCGTGGAAAAGGATGAGAAAAGCATTCCCAGGCTGTGTCTGAATCGTAAGATCTATTTCATGGACGGTGTACTGGATCAGGGATACTGGCCGGAATCGCTTATGACGCCGCCTGCGGACGGAGCCATGGTGTCCGATATCCTGCGGATGAAGGAGATGGGCTTCAATATGATTCGAAAGCACTGCAAGATCGAGCCTGACCGCTGGTATTATCACTGTGACCGTTTTGGCATGCTGGTGTGGCAGGACATGGTAAACGGCGGGACTTCCTACAATCTGATGAAACTCTGCTATCTGCCCACGCTGCTGCCCGGCCTGTTTGCCCGAAAGAAGGATCAGGGCAGCAGAAATTATAAGCGTACAGGCAGAAAACAGCCGGAAAGCCGCCGGATGTGGCAGCAGGAGACAGAGGAAACTATCAATCTCCTGTACAATCATCCGTCCATTGCCGCCTGGGTGCTGTTCAATGAGGGCTGGGGGCAGTTTGATTCGGAAAATGCCTGTGAAGCAGTCAAAAAGCAGGATCATACCAGGTTTGTGGATCACGCCAGCGGCTGGTTTGATCAGAAACAGGGCGACATGCGCAGTGTTCACAATTATTTTCGCAGGCTGGAGGTGGAAAAAGATACCAGACCGTTTGTAATCTCGGAATACGGCGGATATGCATATAAAACAGAAGATCACCTCTGGACTGACAGACTGTATGGATACGGTAACTATAAGACCCGGGAAAAACTGCAGAGTGCATACTGTGCCCTGAGAAGACAGATCCGTGAACTGGAAAAGGAAGGTCTTTGCGCGGCGGTCTACACGCAGGTTTCCGACATTGAAGAGGAAGTCAACGGCATTCTGACGTACGACCGGGAAATCTGGAAAATACCTCCCGAAAAACAGGAAGAAAGACAGAAATAAAGACAGAATTAAATATAGAAACAAAAACGGAAATAGAAACAGAAACAAAGACAGGAATAAAATATGAATTTCTGAAAAAACTACCCTTATAAGTCTGTGCGGTGCATTCGGAAAATGCCCGCACGGGAGTGAAAGGCGGGGTAGTTTTTTGTTATGGAAAATAAAAGTCCGGACAAGGTAAAATATAAAAATGATACGGTTCATATCCTGTTCAGGCAGGTGGAAAAAGTGCCTGATAAAAAGGTATTTCTGGGGCAGGCAGGGGAAATCCACTGTGCGGATCCTGCCATAGAGGCGGGCTGCCGTGCTCTGGTGCTTCATCAGTTTCAGGAGAATGAGGAGAAGAAAGGATTCTCTGTGATGGAAGTAATCGCGCTGATCGAAAAACGGTATCCCGGCATCACGGTGACCAATGTGGGAACCCCGGATTTTCTGCTGGAATACGAGGGAGCAAGAAATGCTTCCCGGATGACGGAATTTCTGAAAACGGCGGCGGTCTGCCTGGTTTCCTTTTTCGGAGCGGCATTTGCTATCATGACATTTAATAATGACGGCGATGTGATGAATGTCTTCAGCACCATTTACCAACAGTTTACCGGTATGGAATCGAGCGGCATGACCCCGCTGGAGGCCGGGTATTCCATCGGACTTCCTCTGGGAATTCTGTTTTTCTTTGATCATATCGGCAGGAAAAAGGACTGCACGGACCCGACACCGCTGGAAGTGCAGATGCGTCTTTACGGCGATGATGTGGCAGGAAGCGTGATTCAGAAGGAAGAACTTATGGAAAAACGGAAGGGAAAAGGGTAAAATATGATAAAAAGAATCATTCTGTTTTTTATCGGTCTGTGCGGCGGCGGAATCGTTGCAGCCGGTTTATTTTCTTTTGTTGTGAGTATCGGTGCATTAAACAGAATTATTGGAAAAACACGGACAGGAAATCATATCCGACTGTATGAGTACTGCATTGCGGCGGGCATTACCATCGGTAATCTGATCAATCTTTACGAGCCGGAAGCAGTGCGGTGGATCCCGGCATGGGCCGGCCTGATTCTGATTACCGCATTCGGTCTGTTTGCCGGTATTTTTATGGGAACGCTTGTCATGTCGCTGGCAGAAACGCTGAATGCGCTGCCTGTCTTTGTCAATAATCTGCATATGACAAGCGGTATGAAATATGTGGTGCTTTCCATTGCGGCAGGAAAAGGAGTGGGTGCATGGCTGGATTTTCTTATGTCGATGAAGTGAACAGAGACAAAATGAGAAGAAATAAAATGGGAAAAGATAAAATGAACAGAAAAGAGATGAACAGAAAAGCGATGAACAGGGCGGAAGAAGGGCTTCGGGGATTCCGCATTATGGCTGCGTCGGATCTGCATTATCTGAGTCCGCAGCTGATGGAGTACAGTGGGAAGTTCCGGGAACTGTGTGAAGCTCTCGGAGAACCGGAAATGGAACAGCTGGAGGAATGGATGGAAGAGTGGCTGAACCGGGTTGAGGAAGTAAAGCCGGATGCCCTTCTGGTCACGGGAGATCTCTCCTGGCAGGGCGAGAAGCTCAGTCACGTGCAGCTGGCCGGCAAGCTTGACCGGCTGGTCCGGGCCGGTATCCCTGTATATGTGGTGCCCGGCAATCAGGATCTGGACAATCCATTCAGCGCATGCTGGAAACCGAAAGGAGGCAGGGATTATACGCCGGCCGAATCGGTGTCGCCACGGGAATTTCAGGAAATCTACAGCAGTATGGGATATGGAAGAGCGATGGAATATGAAAGCAGCATCGGGTATGGAAAAGAGATGAAACATGAAAGCAGCATGGCATGCGGAAGCGGTGTAATCAGCCGGGCACCGGATTCCCTCAGCTATCAGGTCTGCCTGAGCAGGCCATCAGGGGAGATGCTGTACTTTTTCATGCTGGATACAACCATTCCCGGCAGTTCGGCCGGACGGATTACGCCGGGGACCTTTGAATGGCTGGAGAAGAGGCTGGGGAAAATCAGGCAGAAAAGCTGTCTGATCGCCGGGCACCATCCCATGCTTGCTCTGAATGATACAGTTTCCCCTTATGTTCTGGAGAATGGACATGAACTTGCCTGCCTGATGAGGAAGTACGGGGCAGCCCTTTATATCAGCGGTCATCTGCATCAGGCCGGAATTGTCGGAAATTCGCAGCGGAAAACAGGAAAGAAGGGAAAAACAGAAAGAAAACGTGTGCTGCCGGAATGGATGCACCGCACCACGGGAAAAGGGAACCGTCAGACTTTGCCGGTGAATATTTATCTGGAAAAAAGAGGGCTTCGTCTGCTCTGATTCTGTTTCTATATCGTATATACTTTGCATCTTACATAGTGAAATCGCCTTTTGCTGAAGCCCTTTTCCGGTGAGGTAAAAAGACGTATTTCACGGGCAGGAACCGTCTTCCGGTTCCTGATAAATGAAAGAGAGGACAGAGTCAATGAAAGAGCAGAAAAATCAGCAGAATGAAAAAAACGGTCTGCGCAACGGCATGACGCAGGAGGAATATCAGGAATATGTAAAACAGGTAACTCCCGTCAACAATACGGCAGTGAATGTGCTGCGGGCATTTATCACCGGCGGGATCATCTGTCTGATCGGACAGTGTATCAGCAACTGGCTGACCGGCAGCATGAATCTGGAAAAAAATGATGCCGCCGCGTGGACATCCATTATTCTGGTGGCGATTTCGGTTATTCTGACGGGTTTCAATCTTTACAGCAAAATTGTAAAATGGGGAGGGGCCGGTGCGCTGGTTCCCATCACCGGATTTGCCAATTCGGTGGCTTCCCCGGCAATCGAAGCACAGACGGAAGGACAGGTATTCGGAATCGGCTGTTCTATCTTCAAAATTGCGGGGCCGGTAATACTGTACGGTGTATTTTCCAGCTGGGTGCTGGGAGTGATATACTGGGTGATGAAATGTGTGGGGATTGGTGGCTGATGAAGAATAAAATGTACTGATGTGGGCGTGAAATGCAGTCAGAATGAAAAATCAGATAGGTATAGATGTAAGGTGGGCATTGCAAGGATGCTCACTTTTTTGAAATAATAAAACATAAATATTTACAATAAAACATAAATATATTATATTATAAAAATAAGTGTTTTATTTATAGCAAGGCAGGAAAATAATGCAACTGAGCCACTGAACTTTTGCAGTAATTTCCTGTCTGGTTATTATCAAATTGAGGTGTAAAACAAGTAAAACCCGGAAAGGTATAGGCATTGAGATGAATAAGATATTGCATTATTTAAAACAAAATGTTGATTCTGCTGCTTCAATATGTAAATGGAATGCCAAGGAGGCATTGAGTCTTCAGATGGCGGGAAACTATGATTTCTATCTGGTGTCTGTTTTGGATAGGAATTTCCTGTTGATTAAACCATGTGAGGATATGACTGTACAGAAAATGAAAAGTCAAATGGAACATATTGGAAAGAAGACGGGCTTTGATATTGCAATACTTCTGGAGAAGGCTACACCCTATCAAATAAAAAGAATGCTGGAAGAGAGAATTTCATTTATTTCTGAGGATAAGCAGATGTATCTTCCGTTTATGGCTTTGCATATAAAAAAGCAGCAGGAGAAAAATCAGATAATAGAAATTCATGAAAAATTCACTGCATCAACACAGCTGATATATCTTTATATACTGTATCAGGAAACTTGTTTTTTTTGTGCAGAGGAATTGGCAGAAGTTCTTAAGATGTCAACTATGACTGTTCTGCGTGGTATGAAGGAATTGGAACAAATAGGGCTGGTCCGTCATGAAATTGCAGGGCAGACAGGCAGAAAGAAAATATTTCATAGTATTGACAAAAAGGATTATTATAGTTTAGGAAAAAACTATTTACAAAATCCTGTAAAAAATAATATTTATGTGAAATATATTCCTCAATCAGCAAAGGTATATAAAAGCGGGTTATATGCGCTTTCAGAGCAAACTATGCTCGGACAGCCTGCACATGAGATATACGCAGTGGATAGGAAACAGGACCTGCAATTTCAGGGTCTGATGGTCACAAAGATGCAGGCAATGGAAGAAGGGCTTCCGGAAGTTCAGTTGATGAAGTATAATATTGGTTTATTAGCCAGGCAGGATTGTGTAGACCCTGTTACGCTGATTAAAAGTTTGAATGAGAAAGATGAACGTATAGAAATTGCAATAGAAGAAATGATGGAGGATACAGAGTGGTTCGAGGTGTAGAAATATTTAAAAAGCATTTTAGTAGTTATAAAGGACAGTATGCATTTATCGGTGGTACAGCATGCGATATTATTCTGGGAAAGTTAGGTGTAGATTTTAGAGTTACTAAAGACCTGGATATGGTTTTGTTGATAGAAGCGTTGAATGAAAAATTTATTGAGGCTTTTATCGGTTTTGTCGAAGAAGGTGGGTATCAGCATGTGAAGAAGGGAACAAATGAAAATCAGTTTTATCGTTTTGAGAAACCTGCAAATTCACAGTTTCCTTATATGATTGAACTCTTTAGTAGAAAACCGGATTTTCTTTCAGATTTCGATGTCAGACTTGCACCGATTCATGTGAGTGATGATGCCATGAGCTTATCGGCAATATTGCTGGATGAAGAGTACTACACACTCCTGAAAGAAGGCGTTGTAGAAATTGATGAGATATCGGTCCTTGACTTGGAATATCTTGTACTATTCAAAATGAAAGCGTGGCTGGATTTGTCTGTGAGAAAAGCTGCTGGTGAAGTGATTGATAGTAAAAATATTAAGAAGCATAAGAACGATGTGCTTAGATTGGCTGCGAACATTGATAAAGATGTTAGAATACCAATTACCAATACCATAAAAAGAGATGTGAAATTATTTATGAAAGAAACAGAAAATGAGCCTGTCGATTTGAAAACTCTGGGTATAAAAAGTGCAGCCTATGAGGAACTGGCGAGGGTAATTTATATGTGTTATGGTATTGAAAAATAAAAATTAGGACTTGAAGAACATACATACATTATAACGTTTGAATGTTAAAAGCCGTTCATTAATTAAAGGAGGTAAAACATGAACAATTTCACGTATTACACGCCTACAAAGGTTGTATTTGGAAGGAAAGCGGAGGAGCAGGTGGGTGCTCTGGTGAAGGAACAGGGCTGTAAAAAGGTTCTGATCCACTATGGAGGCGGCAGTGCAAGGCGCAGCGGCCTGCTGGACCGCCTGACTGCTTCTCTGCAGGCTGCAGGAATTGATTACGTGATGCTGGGAGGCGTGGTGCCGAATCCCAGGCTGTCGCTGGTTCGAAAAGGAATCGAATTGTGCAGGAGGGAAGGTGTGGATTTCCTTCTGGCTGTGGGCGGCGGCAGTGTGATCGATTCTGCGAAAGCCATCGGATATGGTGTGGCAAATGAAGGAGAACTCTGGGACTTTTATGAAAAAATCAGGAAACCTCAGGCGTGTCTGCCGGTGGGAGCTGTACTTACGATTGCCGCTGCCGGCAGTGAAATGAGTAATTCCTGCGTTATCACCAATGATGAAATGGAGAACTGGAGAAAAAAGGGCTGCAGCAGCGACCTGGGTCGGTGCCGTTTTGCCGTCATGAATCCCGAGCTGACCATGACACTGCCTGAATATCAGACCCAGAGCGGCTGTGTGGATATTATGATGCATACCATGGAGCGGTATTTCAATCGGGTGGAAAATATGGAGCTGACCGACGGAATCAGTGAAAATCTTCTGAAAACGGTCATGAAAAATGCCCGGATTCTCATGGAGGAACCTGACAATTATGACGCCCGTGCGGAAGTCATGTGGGCGGGGAGCCTTTCCCACAACGGTCTGACCGGCTGCGGAACCGACGGGGGCGACTGGGCCTGCCACCAGCTGGAGCATGAACTGGGCGCCACCTACGATGTCACCCACGGAGCAGGGCTGGCAGCAGTCTGGGGGACCTGGGCGCAGTACGTTTATAAGGAAAAAACGGATCGGTTCCTGAAATTTGCGCTGCATGTCATGCAGGTACCGGCACAGGAAGATGATGAAAAAACCATACTGGCCGGTATCGAAGCCATGGAAGATTTTTACCGTTCCATACATATGCCCACGAATCTGAGAGAACTGGGAATTAAAGAACTGACCGAAAACGAAATTCAGGCGCTGGCTTACCGGTGCACCTATCAGGAAACCAGAACCATCGGATGCATTAAGACGCTTGGGAAGAAGGAAGTGGCGGAAATTTACCGGCTGGCGTGGTAACGATGAAAATGTATAGAAGAAGAATTATTAGATAAAGTTGATATAAATCGTTTAATCCTATAAAAGTTAAAAAAACATAGTATCAGTCCAAATTTTTGGACTGATATTGTGTTATATTGGTAAAAATGGCAGGCACATAAAATAGTAATAATCCGGAGGGCTTAATGACGGTTGGAAAAAAACAAAAGCTGAAATTATTGTATCTGTTAAAAATCCTTTTGGAAATGACAGATGAAAATCATAGTTTAAATACAAGACAGATAGTAGAAGAATTAGAAAACTATGGAATTAGCGAAGAAAGAAAAACTGTTTATACAGATATTGAAGTATTGCAGGATTTTGGAATAGATATTATTAAAAACCTTGTGGGAAATACATGCCATTATCATATTGGAAACAGAGTGTTTGAACTGGCAGAATTAAAACTTTTGGTTGATTTGATTCAATCTTCCAAGTTTATGACAGATGCAAAATCACATGAATTAATCAAAAAACTCGAATTATTAACCAGCAGGTATGAGGCAAGACAACTTCAACGGCAGGTTTATATATCAGGGAGAGTGAAATCCCAGAATGAGTCAATTTATTATAATGTGGATAAAATACATACTGCAATTAATGAGAATGTTCAAATTCAGTATTGGTATTACCAGTGGAATGTTGATAAAACAAAAGAACTTCGTCATAACGGAAGAAAATATTGTGTGAGTCCATGGGCGCTTGCGTGGGATAACGAAAATTATTATATGATAGCATATGATTCTGAGGCGAAGGAAATAAAGCATTATCGTGTAGATAAAATGCTCCGAATGGAATTGACTCGGCATCCTCGTGAAGGTAAAAAACAGTTTTCGGATTTTAATATAGCGGCCTATATGAAAAAAACCTTTGGTATGTATCATGGCGTTGAAAAAATGGTGCGGTTAAAAGTGAAAAATGATTTAGCCGGAGTAATTATTGATCGTTTTGGTATGGATATCCCATTTATTAAAAAAGATCCAAACTATTTTGAAACCTGTGTGGAAGTGGCAGTGAGTGATATCTTTTTGGGATGGATTATTGCTCTCGGTAATGGAATAGAAATCATTGGTCCGCCAGACGTAAGGAACATGATAAAAGGCATTGGACAAAGAATTACAGATATGTATGATGAAAGCAATTAGATATTTTCAGAATATTAACAAACCAATACGAGGAAAGAAAATGGATAGAGATCAATTACCTGAAGAATTGCTGATGCTTGCTGGAAAAACAGATGGAACAGGAAATGAATCTGAGAAGTGGCTGCCTGTGTGGATGCACCTTGAAGATACGGCAGGCATTATGGATATGCTTATAAAAAAATGGGTGCCAGGTTCGGTTATAACAGCAGCCGGATTCCGGTCTGACGAAGCGGATATTTTTCAGAGACTTTGTAAATTCATAGCTTACGTACATGATATAGGTAAGTTTACTCCGGCATTTGCATCTAAAATTTACAGCAAACTGATAGAAATGGCACAATATTTGAGCATTGTTCCTTCTTCTGAAGAGATGAAGTTGGCTTCATATTCTCCACATGCATTGGCTGGAAAGGTAATACTTACAAAAGAGGGGTGCCCGGAAGAAATTGCAATTATTGTTGGAGCACACCACGGAAAACCACAGTCATTGCAGGATGGACTGGATGATGTTCAGGAACAGATGCTGGGATATAAATCCAACTATGTTGGCCCTAAACATAACAGGCATCCGGATACATGGGAAAATATATGGAAATCCTGGATTACATATGCTTTAAATAAAACTGATTTTTCTTCTCTGGAAGAACTGCCTGAACTCAGTATGGAAGCACAGGTGATTATAACGGGATTGCTTATTACAGCAGATTGGATTGCAAGTAATCCCTGCTATTTTCCGCTTCTTGAACTGGACATGCAGGGAAATAAAGCTTTTTATCCTGGTAGAATAGAAAATGCATGGAGAAAACTGCAATTTCCCGCCCCCTGGGAACCAGAATGTTTTGCTATGGATAGAAACAATTTTGAAAAACGTTTTGGCTTTGAGCCGAATGAAGTTCAGGAATCAGTGATATCTGCAGTGAATGACAGCACACATCCCGGAATTTATATTCTTGAAGCACAGATGGGAGTAGGGAAAACCGAAGCTGCTCTTGCATCGGCAGAGGTTCTTGCAAAGAAATATGAAAATGATGGAATCTTTTTTGGCCTTCCGACTCAGGCAACTGCAAATGGAATATTTGGTCGTCTGGAAGAATGGGCTATTAATCAGTCTGATGATTCTGTGCATGCGATTCGCCTTGCACATGGTATGGCTGAGCTGAATGATTATTATCGGGAATTATTAGAAGGAACATCCAATATTAACGAAAATGAGAATTCAGGCGGTTTAATCGTTCATGAATGGTTTGAAGGGAAAAAAACTTCATTACTGGCAGATTTTGTAATCGGGACAGTTGATCAGGTACTGATGGCTGCGTTAAAACAGAAGCATGTGATGCTTCGACATTTGGGGTTGTGCGGAAAAATTGTTATAATTGATGAATGCCATGCCTATGATGCATATATGAATCAGTACATGGACAGAGCTTTGAACTGGCTTGGCGCGTATCATATTCCGGTTATTATGTTATCAGCAACACTGCCTGCAGAACGAAGAAGAGAATTGATTCAGGCGTATCAGTACAGTATGGGTAAAGAAAAAGTAAATGTTCCTGAAAGCTGGGAGAATAGCCGTGAATATCCATTGCTGACATGGACGGATGGAAGTATAATTAATCAAACCGGAATTAACATGCGGAAAACAGAAAAAAAAGTCAATATTGATTTTATTCACGACAGAGATGTAATTTCAACCCTGAATCAGGCATTGAAAGCTGGGGGATGTGCAGGATTAATTGTGAATACAGTAAAACGTGCTCAGATATTTGCGGATTTGATTCGAAGAGATATGAAAGATGTAACGATACTGGTTTTTCATGCGCAATTTACAATGTCTGACCGGGCAGAAAAGGAACAGATATTGCTGAAACGAATTGGGAAAAAATCCAAATCATCTGAAAGAAACAGGGTTATTGTAATTGGTACACAGGTACTGGAGCAGTCTCTGGATATTGATTTTGATTATCTGATAACAGATTTATGTCCAATGGATTTATTACTTCAACGAATCGGCCGTTTGCATCGGCATATTATGCGAAAACGACCTGAAGCATTATTGCAGGCACATTGTGCGGTGATTGATGGGGAAAATGGACAACTGGAAGAAGGATCCTGTGCCATATATGGAGAATGGCTTTTATCACGCACGCGCCAATTGCTAAAAAAAGAGATCGTACTTCCCGATGATATTCCGCAGCTGGTACAGGATACGTATGAGAAGCCGGATGAGACGGTAAAAAATTCAGCGTGGGAGGAATACTGCATCGGCATAAAAAAGAAAAAGAAAAAAGCTAAAGAATTCTGTGTTCCGGCTCCCAAAAAACGAGATAGCTTCAAGTCTCATTATTTGACAGGGTGGCTCGATGCAGATCTGGATGCCAGCGATGCTGAAGCGAAAGCTGCTGTCAGAGACGGCGATGATTCTATAGAAGTGATACTGATGAAAAAAATATCTGACGGAAAAACAGGGTTTGTATCTGCACAGTATTGCGGAAAAACAGTAGATTCTACTCGTGTACCGGATACTGATACAAGCAGGATCATTGCCAGTCAGAGGATACGGCTGCCGCACATGTTCTTTGGTGTAATAGACGAAATAATTGAAGAACTTCAGAAACGTAATCAAAGAGAATGTCCGGAATGGCAACAGTCAAAATTGCTGCGGGGGGAATTGTTTTTACTGTTGGATGAAAAAAACTGTACAGAGTTATGCGGCTTTCATATAATATACAATGAGTCGGATGGGTTGATATGCAGCAAAGGAGAAATCAGTTAAGTGGATACATTAAACAGAGAATTTAATTTACTGGATGAAAAATGGATACGGGTAATGAATAGAGACTATTCGGTGCAGGAGGTTTCCTTGATTGATGTGTTTGAGAATGCACATCAATATGTGGGTCTGGCAGGCGAATTGCTGGAGCAGGATATGACAATGCTCAGATTTCTTCTGGCGGTGGTGTACACTGTGTTCTGGCGCTATGATGAGAATGGTGATCCTTCTGAAATTGAAGATGAGCGTACTGCTTTGGAACGATGGAAAACATTATGGAATATGCAGCAGTTTCCGGCAGAACCAGTTAAAAACTATTTAAATTCTCAGAGAAACAAATTCTGGCTATTTGATGATGAGAGACCGTTCTGGCAGGTGAAAGCCGCTGTAAAAGGAACTAAATGTTCTGCATCTAAATTAATAGGTGAAGTATTTGAAAGCAACAATAAGACCCGGTTCTTTTCATCAAGGATGGGAAAATCAAAAAAATATCTTGAATATTCAGAAGCTGCGAGATGGCTGCTTTTTATCAATGGCTTTGATGATTGTGCAGCAAAAAAACCAATAGGTCCAGATGGAAAAAAAACATCTCCTCTACATACGTATCTTTCACGATTGGGGTTGATTGCAGCAAAAGGTGATAATTTATTTGAAACATTAATGTTGAATATGACTTTCCTACAAAATGGTTCGGAATTATGGAAAGAGCAGCCTAATCCTGTATGGGAATATTTAAATCCCAGAGAAGATGTGAAAAGTGAAATTGTATCTCCGGAAAATCTGGCGGAGCTGTTAACAATACAATCGAGAAGAATTCTGTTGAAACAGGAAAATGGGATGGTTACCGGCTTTTTTGATATGGCAGGTGACTCGATGGAGGATATACTGTTTGAACAGATGACACTTTGGAAAAAAGTAAAAGATAAACAGAAGAATATTACAAAATATGTTCCTTCACAACACGATAGCTCAAAACAAATGTGGCGTAATTTTGCTGTATTGGTGGCACAAAAGGAAGAAGGACAGGGGTGTACAGCTGGAATTATTTCATGGATCAGCAGATTGAAAAGGGCTGGAATATTAAAAAAGAATCAAAAGATACAGTTTCAGATTGTGCAGGTTCAATATGGTTCGATGAGTTCGGGTGTCGAAAATATGTTTGAGGATTCATTAACTGTTTATGCGGAATTATTGGTTGAAAAGGAATCAACGTTACAGAATCTGGTAATTCTGGAATTGAAATTATGTGAGCAGATAGCAGGTGAATTGGAAAAATTTGCGAAGAATATTGCATTATCATCAGGTGCTGATAAAAAGACTTCTAAGAATCAAGGTGTGATATATAAAGAACAGTTTTTTTCAAGCCTCGATATTCCCTGCCGCCAGTGGATTGCTTCAATAAATCCTGAAGATGATAATTTGGACAGGGATGATCTGATAAAAAGGTGGAGAGACATAGTCTGGCAGGTAATCAATCAAATAACAGATGAAATAATTTGTAACATGAATTCAGCTGCAGTTTCTGGTCGTTATATTAGAAAAAAACGTTATGCAGCACCGGAAATATATAATCAATTTTTCAGGAAAATCAGTTCTATTTATAGAATGTAAAAGGAGATGGTATTTTGGGAAAATATGAAGTGCAGCAGCACGTAAATTTAAAGCTACATATGTTAAAAAACAGTATGTCTGATGGACAGGTTAAGGCTTCTTTAGCTAATCTGCGGAGAGGAATTGGTAAACACCCGGGCAGTCAGCCCTTTATATGGGGATTGTTATTACAGGATATGCTGAAAGATATGATGGGAACCGGTGATGAGCCTTCTTACGCTGAATGGGCAGTTTATGTTGCGATGACGATGTATGCATTGCATCAGCAGGGAAAAGATATTCATACAGAGGATATGAATTGTGAGGATAAACAGACGTTAGGTAAGGCAATTGCACAGCTGGTTCATAAAAAAGAAGATGAAGAGAGAATTATCCATCGACTGAATACACTGATCACTTCTTCTGACTTTGAAGAAGTTTCCTATCATTTAAGAGGTATCATTCAGTTATTGCGCAGAGATAATATTAAACTTAACTATCCTGTACTGGCGGGAGAGTTATATCAATTCCAATTTTCAGAAGGAAATCAAAAAATTGGATTTCGCTGGGGAAGAGATTTTTACCAGGAATTGAATAAAAAAGATAAAAAGAAAGGAAATGAGAAGAATGAATAATATTTATGTTGATTTCCATGTGCTTCAAACAGTACCGCCCAGTTGCGTGAACAGGGATGATACAGGAAGTCCTAAAACAGCTGTTTACGGAGGTGTTACAAGAGCCAGAGTGTCAAGTCAGTCATGGAAACATGCAATGAAAGGAATGTTTAGTGAAGAGCTGGCAGATGAACAGTTGGGTTATAGAACAAAACATTTGGCTAATGTGGTTGCGGACCATATCAGGAAAATAGATTCCGGTTTGAAAAAACCTGAACAGTTGGCAGAGGAAATTCTGAAAAAAGCGGGACTGGACACAAAAAAAGATGGAAAAGTAAGCGCTTTGTTTTTTATCAGTAATCGCCAGGCGCGAAAACTTGCGGAAACTGCTATTATTGATATTGAAAAAGATTGCGAAAGTTTGCTTAGAGATTATCCTTCTATTGATATGGCTTTATTTGGTAGAATGGCTGCTACGAATTCTTCTTTGAATTATGATGCAGCAGCTCAGGTTGCCCATAGTATTTCAACTCATGCGATACATAATGAATATGATTATTTTACAGCAGTTGATGAATATAAACCAAATGACAGTAATGCAGGAGCTGGTCATATTGATACAACCGAGTTTAATTCGTCTACACTTTATAGATACGCAACTGTTAATGTATCAGAACTTCTGAGAAACTTAGACAAGGAGGAAACTTTAACGGCGGTAAAGGTATTTGGCAAGGCATTTATCTGTTCCATGCCTGCTGGCAAACAGAATTCATTTGCTAATAGAACGTTGCCCGATATGGTATATATTACAGTGCGTCATGATCAACCGATTAATCTGGCAGGGGCATTTGAGGAACCGGTAAAGAACAGGAAAGAAGGATATGTGAAAGCATCTGAAGAAAGATTAATATCGTTTGCTGAAAATCTTTATCACACTTTTGCAGAGGAACCTGATGCAGCATTTGGAATTGGAAATGTAGAGAATCTGGATAATATCGCAGAAGTGCTGCCGCTTAAACAGGCGTTGAATCAGCTGGAGCAGACTGTTTGTAAGTATATAGAAGAGGTGTGATTAATGGCAACATTTTTGCTTCGGCTTTCTGCACCATTGCAGTCATGGGGGATTGATTCAAAATTTAATACGCGTAAAACTGCGCGTGAGCCATCTAAAAGTGGTGTGATTGGTCTTTTAGCAGCTGCACTTGGAAGAAAAAGAGATGAGGACATTAATGATTTATGTAAGTTGAAATTTGGTGTGCGTATTGATCAGGAAGGGAAGTTATTAAAAGATTATCAAATAGTTCATAAGAATTCATCTGATTCAGCTGATGTAACCTATCGGTGGTATTTATCCGATGCAGTGTTTCTGGTAGGACTTGAATCTGACGATATTGAGTATCTTATGATGCTGGAAAAAGCAGTTCATGAACCTGTATATCCGTTGTTTTTGGGCAGAAGATCCTGCCCTCCTACCCTGCCGGTTTCTTTGGGAATAAGATCGTATTCATTAGAAGAAGCTTTGGAAAAGGAACCATGGAAAACTTCTGAATGGAGAATGGAAAATTATAAAAAAACGCATGGAAACAGCAGTCAGATTATGTTGCGAATGATAACAGAAGATTTAACGGGTCTGGCTGTTCAAAAAGATGTTCCGATATCATTTAGTCCTGTTTATCGACAATATGGTTACAGGGGATTTAAAGAGAAATATGTAGGTATAGACATACCGGAAAATGAAAGTAGGATGTTCGGTGGCAAGCCGCATGATCCGATGTCGGAACTGGAGGGATAATATGTATCTAACGCGTATGGAAATGGATATAGGAAAACGGGATACAATGAGAGCTATGGTTTTTCCTAATTTGATACATGGGGCGGTAGAATCTGCGTTTCCGGGGGAAAGAAAGAGAAATTTGTGGAGAGTTGATTCTCTCCATGGTAAAAAGTATCTTATGATATTGAGTGAAGAGAAACCGGATCTGTCAGAGGCTGTCCAACAATTTGGAAACAATTCGTTAGAACAAGCATGGGAAACAAAAGACTATACACAGCTTCTTAATCGGATTCAAAATGGAAGTCAGTGGCATTTTCGTTTGACAGCGAATCCGACTCACGGAGTTTTGGATAAAGAGGGAAAAAACAGGAGAGGGACAGTGTATGCACATATCACTGTCGACAATCAAAAGAGGTGGCTAAAAGAACAGGCTCTAAAACATGGATTTTTACTTGATGACAATCAATTTACAGTTGTCAATTCGCAGTGGTACCATTTCAAAAAAGGGAATGGTAAGAAAAATATGGTGACATTACTGGGAGTTACCTATGAAGGAATACTAACGGTAACGGATGCAGAATGTTTTTCTGATATGATGTGTAAAGGTCTTGGGCGAGGAAAAGCATATGGAATGGGGCTTTTAACAGTAGTGAAGGTATAAATGGCTATGAACGATATCGCTGGAATGATAAAGCCGGAACTGCAAGCATTACCACAAATTAAAGACCGGATGACCTTTTTATATTTGGAACATTGCAAATTAAATCGTGAAGACAGTGCGATAACGATTCGTGATGAAAAAGGAATTATTTCTGTTCCGGCAGCAGTTATTTCTGTGTTGATGTTGGGGCCGGGAACAAATATATCTCATCGTGCAATGGAATTGATTGGTGATGCTGGAGTTACGGTTATATGGGTTGGAGAACATGGAGTTCGATATTATGCCAGTGGAAGGCCATTAACTCATAGTGCAAATATGTTAATACATCAGGCTCAATTTGTTAGTAATCAGCATTTACATTTAAATGTTGCCAGAAAAATGTATCAGATACGTTTTCCTGGTGAGGATGTATCAAAGCTTACGATGCAGCAGTTACGTGGAAAAGAAGGCAGCAGAGTACGTGCAGTATATCGGGAATATTCCAAAAAATGGAATATCCCATGGGATGGAAGAAATTACAAAGTAGAAGATTTTGCGTCAGGCAATCCGGTAAATCAGGCGCTGTCAGCAGGAAATGCATGTTTATATGGTCTTGCACATGCGGTGATCGTTGCAATGGGATGTTCACCGGGATTGGGCTTTGTCCATGTGGGTCATGAGAATTCTTTTGTATATGACATTGCTGACTTATATAAAGCGGAAATTACTATTCCTGCAGCTTTTGAGATTGCTGCAGAAAACCCTTCTGATTTATCGTCGGTAACTCGTCAAAAAATCCGTGATCTACTGGTTGCCAATCATATTCTTGAAAGAATGGTGCATGATATTCGATGGCTTTTATCGGAAAATTCAGATAAATATGAAAAAGATGTTACTTTGGATGAAGTATATCTTTGGAATAACCAAAATGAAATAGTACAAAATGGTATTTCTTATGGCAAGGAGGGTCAGAAAAATAAATGATGATCGTACTTGTTGTAGCAGATTGTCCCCCTAAACTGCGAGGGGACTTATCGAAATGGTTCTTAGAAGTTAATACAGGGGTATATGTAGGAAATTTAAACTCACGAGTAAGAGATGAGGTATGGCAACGTGTATGCGATACATTAAAAAACGGACGAGCTACAATTGTTTTTCATACAGCCAATGAACAAAAACTGGATTTCAGGGTTCATAATACAACATGGGAACCTGTAAATTTTGATGGAATAAAATTAATCCGTCGCCCTGTCAATACAGTTCATAATTCAGAGACGGAAAACTTAACTGATTATAGTAAAGAAGCAATTTTTCGAAAAATGGATAGAATGGAGCGCGCAAAAAGAAAAAGGGCAAATACGGAGGAATATGTTGTAATTGATGTAGAGACGACAGGTTTATCATTTGAAGATGATACAATCATTGAATTAGGGGCAATTCGTGTGTCAGGTGGGAAACCTGAACAGGAATTCAGTACACTTGTCAGGTGTGAAAAAAAGATACCTCTTGATGTTGCAAATTTGACGGGCATAACGGATGAGATAATAAATGTAAATGGAAGAGAAGTAAAGGAGGCATTAATAGAATTTATTAACTTTATAGGAACAACAAGACTTGTTGGATATAATATAACTTTTGACCAGACATTTTTGCATAATGCATGTTTATCGAATAATATTGAAAGAATAAAAAATAGTAGCAAAGATATTATGGCATTAGCAAGAAAGAAATTAGATGATGTAGAAAATTATAAATTATCAACAGTGGCAGTGCGTCTGGGATTAAATGTTAAAACAATACACAGGGCATTGGATGATTGTTACCTAACGTATGGGATATATGAGAAGTTAAAAGAAATGTAAGTGTATGTGATGTAAAAGTGTTGAATTTAAGGCATTTCTTTAGTGTGTTCCCCGCGTGTGCGGGGGTGATCCCGGCAGAATATACACAGACTGAGTTAGACAAAAGTGTTCCCCGCGTGTGCGGGGGTGATCCCTGGCACGGGTGCAGACGGATGCACAGAAGCAGGTGTTCCCCGCGTGTGCGGGGGTGATCCAGGTTGCAATGATTCCAACTGGATGATTGCGTCGTGTTCCCCGCGTGTGCGGGGGTGATCCCTGTAGGGTCAAGATTGATTGATACGGGATAAGGTGTTCCCCGCGTGTGCGGGGGTGATCCCGATTGCATTATCTCAACCCGTGCTCTGTCGAGTGTTCCCCGCGTGTGCGGGGGTGATCCCAACGCTCATGTGGCAATTCAGTTCATTATCGGGTGTTCCCCGCGTGTGCGGGGGTGATCCCTGATTACTTTACCATTTTTCAGAACAGTTTTCGTGTTCCCCGCGTGTTCGGGGACAATCTTTACCCATTGCACTCATGTCTGAAGGAACTTTTTTGATTTTTTAAAAAATATATTCTGCATAAAAATCCATATTCTGCACATCCTGTTCATAAAGGCAATGCAGCTGATCCACGGGCAGCCCGGCAGCCCCGGGCTGCCTGCGTTGTTTCAGTCGTGCAGGAGTAACACCTGACAGCATGAAGAATTTGAGGATAAGGAGGATGTGCGTATGCCGCTGTATTATGGAAATCTGGAGGAAGAACTGCCTATTGGATTCGGTCTCAGCCTTGCCATGAATGAGCAGGCCATGAAGCATTTTGCTGAAATGGATGAATCACAGAAATCCCGTGTGATCGAGGAAAGCCGCCATGTCAATTCCAAACGGGAGATGGAACGGCTGGTCAACAGGATCGGGGAAGACAGAGCTGATTAGATTCTAAAACTTTAAAATCAGGCTGGAAACAACTGAAAAATGGGAAATTTTTCAGTCAGAATACGGCTCCGTGACAGTCGCTGATATCGGCAATCTGAGCGCTGTGATCGGAGCCGTAAATTCCGAAGAAGGAACGGTTTTGCTGTTCGGAGATACACGGATTCGTGTAAATGTGGATCATTCCTCTGTAAAAAAGGGCATTCTGAAGTTTACGGAATCACTTCCCGGGAAAAAAGCAGGGATGAGAAGGCTATTCTCTCCGGAGTGCCTCAATCGGGTTGAGTCTGGAGGCTTTTACAGCCGGCATCATGCCGAAGATGATTCCGATTGCCATGGAAAATAGAACGGCTATGATACAGGCGGGTATGCTGATTGCTACCGGTGTCTGCATGACTTTTGACATCATCTGGGCCAGGCCGATGCCGCTGATGACGCCGATGAGCCCGCCGAGGCAGGTCAGTACGGCTGCTTCGGTCAAAAACTGCCACAGGATGCGGCTCCGTCTTGCTCCGATGGCTTTTTTCAGACCGATTTCCCGGGTCCGTTCCGTTACGGAGACCATCATGATATTCATAACGCCGATGCCGCCTACCAGCAGGGAAATACCGGCGATCCATATGAGCTGGCTGCTTGTGGAGCTGGCCAGGGCCTGAAGGTCGGTTGCCTGTTTCAGCAGGTCATCCGCCTGCCAGGCGTACATGGTGTTGGTGATCTGAGTTTCGGTCAGTTTTTTGGCCACCGCATCGCCGGCTGTAGTCATATCGTCGGTGGATGCGGCGTGAACGGCCACCCGCTGAGGCTCGTCATAGCGGTACAGGATGGGCCAGCATCTGTCCGGGACAAAGATGGAACCGCCGGATGTATCGGCATACATCATATAGTCGGTATAGCTGTCAATCTGCAGTGATACGGCGGTGGATTTTGATACAACGCCGACCACGGTAAACGGTTCGCTGCAGATTTCCACTGTCTGTCCGATGGGATTGGATCCTTCAAACAGGCGGTTTGCGGTCTTGGCATCTACAATAGCCACTTTATGATTACCGGAAAAATCCCGGTCCGTAAAATTGCGGCCGTAGTTTACAGTATAACCGTTCACAGAGAAATAATGGGAGTCAATGGCGTACAGATTGCCGTTAAATGAGGAATTTTTGTAGAATACGCCGTTTACATACTGGCGCTGGCGGTAAAGGGAGGTTTCTTCCACTCCGTCCAGCTCATCCAGTGCCGCTCTCGTTTCTTCATCGATGACGGAAACGCCCTCCGGCAGGGGGGAGTATTCCAGATCCACTTCATTGCCGTCCTGAGTCAGTTTCACAGTGACCACGTTGCTGCCGGCGCCGATCAGATTTTCCTTGATCTGTTCGTTGGTTCCCTTAATTGTGGATACTATCGTAATAATTGATGCAATGCCGATAATTATGCCCAGCATGGTTAAAAATGATCTGAGTTTATGACTCCACACGCCCTGAAAGGACAGCGCAATATTTTCAATCATAGTCGTTCTCCTTAATATTCATATAATTCGTCCGGTGTGGCTTCATTGGTCTGGGCACCATCGGCTGCATCTTTTCCGTAAGGAAAGGCAATATAGTCCTCCGGCGTCAATCCGCTGCGGATTTCCGTATAAGCGCCGTACAGGTCTTTGCCGGTCTGAACCGTACGCTGTTCGAGGAGGCCGTCTTCGCCGCGGACATACACCCAGTTTTTACCGTTGTCCGTGCGGATAAAGGAATTTTCCAGATAGAAGAAAGAAGTTCCTTCTGCAGGCATCCGGGTCTGATAGGTAATATCCACCGCATCATTTTCCACCAGATTGGCTGATTCATCCACAAATACCCGGAACGGATAATAGGATACGTTGGTATTGCCGTTGCTGGAATAGGAGTAGGCACTGGTGGTGGGATAATCGGAAATCTCCACGATTTCTCCTTCACAGTATGTACCGGTTGTCCAGGAACTGATCTGAACAGTCTGGCCCACCTGAACGGTTCCCAGCTCCAGTTCGCTCAGCGCGCCGCTGATATAGTAACCGCCTCCCGCGGAAATCTCGATAACAGGTTCATTGTTTTTAAATGCTTTATCGGGATTGCGGAGAACCTTTACGGTCCCGTCGATGGTACTGAGCACGGTGCCGTCGGTATTTTCCTTTTCTTTCTGTTTCAGGTCCAGCTCGGCAATTTTTATGGATACCTCAAGATCCTTGATTTCCTGTTCTTTTTCCGCCTTCATTGCTGCCAGCTCCGACGCTGTATAATCAGAGCCGGATTCCTGATAATAGGGCTCCGGGATGGCATCGTACTGCTGAATCTCTTCCGGAAGCTCGGGCTGGAAAAACTGTATTTGAAGATTTCCGCTGCTTTGATCCAGATGAATGCCCCAGCTGTCAGTTATCTGTCCGTTCAGTGCATTATTTTCGCGGACAATGAGAACCGCCCAGGCTTCTTCACGGGAAGAAGTCCCGGAAGGGGCTTTGACAGAAGTTGCCTCTGTTTCCTGAGATGGATCGGCAGGGGCTGCATCCGTATCCGGAGTACTCTCGTTTTCCTGCTGACTGCTGTCTGTCTGCACATCTGCGGCAGATGTCCCCGTTTCATTTCTGTTTTCATTCTGGTTTTCATTCCTGTTTTCTTTTTTATCGGAAAAAATCCGGTTCAGCATTTCGGAATCCAGGGTATTGTCTTCACTCCAGAGATAATAGAAGGGATCATCCTGTGTTCCTGAACCGGCAAGAAGCATGGGAGTTTCCTGCGGTGTATAGGTGATATCGGAAGAAGGTGTGATCAGAACGCTGGAATGCGGTTTCATTTTCCGGTATTTTGCCAGATCATTTTCCGCGGTTGTCTTCTGGAGCTTCAACTTATTCAATTCGATCCGGGCTTTTTCCAGATCAATATCTGTGAGGGTGGTGTCGTAAGAGAGCAGTTTATCTCCCTTTTTCACGGACTGGCCTTCCTTCACATGTATTTTTTTCACGGTCTGCGTTTCAGTCAGAGTGATTTTCTGCATATGGTCCATGGTAACCGTGCCATAGGTCTGGGAACTGCTGGTGTAGTCGCTCATTTCGGAAAATGAGGAAACGGGATAGACGTTGACCGGTTTTTTCTGTGCGTTGCGGATCAGAATCATACCACCCCACGCAGCGGCGCAGGCAACGGCAATGACCAGAATGATACAGAGAAATCGTTTTGCCGTTTTATTCATGGAACTCACCTCCTGTCAGGACACCGTCGTGGATGTACATGATTGTCCGTGCGTGTTCTGCCACATTGCGGTCATGGGTAATCATGATGATGGTGGAACCGTTGTCATGAAGCTGTCCGAATAATTCCATGATCTGCTGCCCTGATGCAGAATCCAGGGCGCCGGTGGGTTCATCGGCCAGCAGAAGGCGGGGCTGCCCCACAATGGCGCGGGCAATTGCCACACGCTGACACTGACCGCCGGAAAGCTGGTTGGGACGGAATGTGATGCGGTCTTCCAGTCCCACGATTTTCAGAGCTTCCCGGGCCCGCTCCCGGCGCTCTTCTTTTTTCAGGCCGCGGTACAGAAGCGGAAGTGCCACGTTGTCAAGGGCATTCATTCCGGGCAGCAGATGGAACGACTGGAATACGAAACCCAGTTCCCGGTTGCGCACATCCGCCAGCTGGTTATCGCTGCATTTTGTCATATCTCTTCCGGCCAGACTGTAGCTGCCGGAAGTAGGAACGTCGAGACATCCGATCAGATTCATAAGCGTCGTTTTCCCTGAGCCCGACGGCCCCATGATGGCAAGATAATCATTTTCCCTGACCTGAAGATCAATGTGCTTTAAAATCTGCGCAGTGGATTTACCGACAGGGTATTCCTTGCAGATGTCATGCATTTCAAGAATCATCACATACCTCCCCCATTTGAATCGGAAGATTCCCCGATGCTGTCCTGTACGGCGTCGTCCACAGCACCATCGGCACTGTCCACAGAACTGTCTGCAGCGTCATCGATATGATCCATGGCACCTGCGGCGTCGTCCATGGCACCATCCATGCCATCCATGGCACCTTCGGCGTCGTCCATGGCACCATCCATGCCATCCATGGCACTTTCGGCACCGTCCATATTATCCACGGGCTGAGAAGAGTCGTTGAAGTAGTTTTCATCGTAGGTGACACAGGTCATGCCTTCCTGCAGGCTGTCATCAGGAAAAGCAATATAGTCTTCGGCGGTCAGTCCGCCTGTTACGGACCAGGCATCCATGTCCCCACTGTATTCGCCCAGGGTGATGCTGCGTTTTTCCAGGAGATCTTTATCATTCTGTGCCCATACCCAGGGGGAACTGTCGGCGTCGCTGATATAATATGCAGGAAGCAGAATGGCGTCGGAATCAGCCTGATCTTCCTGCCCGTAATCCGGCTCAATATATACATGCTGGCCAAGCATCAGATTCTTGTCGTCGTCCAGCTTTACATAAAACGGATACTTGCTGGAGGTGGTGGTGGAATCCGTAACCCCGGGACCGTAATAATAATCGCTGCTTCCGGTCTGTTCCGGATTCTCCCAGTCTATGGAAGATATGGTGCCGTGCCAGGTGGTGTCATCCACGCGGGATCTGATAATCACGGGAGTTCCCTCGGCCAGAGCCTGTGCGTTGGTTTCATTCACATAGCCTTTCACCCGGTAGCTGCCGGTTTCCACAATTGTCATGTAGGGAAGCGGGCTGCCGTAACTGTCAGTTGCTCCATCTTCATTGATCGTTTGAATCTGTCCCTTTACAGGAGACTTTACTTCCAGATTTTTCAGACTTTTTTTCAGCTTCTGAACTTCTTTTTCCTTGGCGGAAATATTGTATTCTGCTTCCAGAATGGCAGTCTCCGCTTCCTGAATTTCCAGAGTGTAGGAAAGCTTCTGATCCTGACCGGCAGAAGCACGTTCCTTTTCCAGAGAAGCCTTTTCCTGCTTCTGGGAATCCAGAGTATTTTTCAGCTGTTCCAGCTCCAGCTGGGCTTTTTCCAGATCAAGCTGAGTCTGTTCCATATCATATGTAAATAAAACCTGGCCCTTTTTTACCGTATCCCCGGCCTTTACCTTAACTTTGGAAACAGTCTGTTCATCATTTTTCGTGATTTTTGTCTCGCTTTTGGGGCTGACAACCCCCGCAAAGCGATCGGCAATACCGGTTGTGCCGATTCCACAGATCATGGAAACGGACTGTACGGAGGCTTCTCCGTCTACCTTCTGGCTGCATCCGAACAGCAGAGATGCCGCTGTCAGCAGAGCTAAAAATATCATACCTTTTTTCATTTACGACTCCTTTTAATTGATAATGATCATGCAACTGCCCGCCGGGTAGTCCGGCAGAGCATAATTACCTGACTAAAATTATACAGGTAGAATCTTAATAACCTGCTAATATTGATTTAAGATTTTTTTAAGAGTAAGTTACAGTTTACTGACAGCCGGATATGCAGGGGATGGTGAGGCGGAATTGCAGTGATATCCTGCACGGGGACGCGCTAAAAGGTTATTGCAAAATCCGGCAATTATGCAGTAAACTGTACAGGAGAAAACGCATTTGATCTGATGTTTTCATCATCACACAAAGGAAGGAAATAATATGTCTAAGAAGGAACTTGTCAAACGCTATGTGATTTTGCTGACCGGTTTGTTTATCAATTCGTTTGGAATTTCGTTTATTACAAAAGCAGGTCTGGGGACGTCTCCTATTTCCAGTGTTCCGTATACGCTGAGTCTGTCTTTTGGACCGACCATGGGGGAGTTTACGATTATTGTCAGTCTGATTCTGATCATGATTCAGGTGATTTTGCTTGGAAAGCAGTTTAAGCTGAGGGAATTGCTGCAGATCCCGGCATCTTTTCTGCTGGGGTATTTTATTGATATTTCCATGGTTCTGCTGGGCTGGCTGAATCCGCAGAATTATGTGCTGCAGCTGCTGTGCCTGCTGATGGGATGCCTGATTCTGGGATTCGGGGTTTATACAGAATTTCTGGCAGATGTAGTCATGCTGCCGGGCGAGGCTTTTGTCAGAGCTATCACGCAGCGGTTTCACACGGAAGTGGGAAGTACCAAGATCGGGGTGGATGTATCCATGGTGCTCAGCTCGGTCGTAATTTCCCTGGCGGCTTCCGGGGAACTCCGGGGCGTACGGGAAGGTACCTTTATTACAGCCATGCTGATTGGCACGATTGTACGGTTCTGCATGAAGCATCTGTCGTTTCTGCCGAAACTGCTGCTCCCGGAGGCAGGGAACCGGACGGTGGCTGAGACGAAAGCCGGAGAAACACCGGCATGACAGGGAATGTGTGAAGGCAGGAGATTACAGCAGAATATATCCTGAATATGAATACAGGGTTTGCCATTTGATTCGGAAGGAGATGGCAGACCCTGTTTTTTGAATGATTTTCAATTGAAAAAGGAATTGGTTCATAATATTTGCTATATTAAAGAAAAAAAGCATAAAAAATGCATTATATATTCAAAAAGAACAAAAATGTGGCAATATAATTTGTGAAAATGAAACAAATGTATGTATTTCACGAAAAATAAACGAATAAATCACGTTTGAACGTAAAAATAATCATTAAATAATCATGAAAAACATTTAAAAAATCAAAATAATCATATAAAAGAACAAATAATCATAAAAACATCTTGAAAAGAACATAAAACCGTGATAAAATGAGCATACATTTGAAAGAGGCGCCTGATCAAAATGAATAAAAGATAAAGAAAACAATGGAGGTTATTGTATGAGCAAAGTTGATGAAATTACCCGTGAGAGCTGGATTATGAGTACTTTTCCCGAATGGGGTACATGGCTGAATGAGGAAATTGAAAATGAAGAAGTGAAGCCCGGCACAGTTGCCATGTGGTGGCTCGGTTGCACCGGTATGTGGTTCAAAACTCCCGGCGGCTGCAACATCAGCATCGACCTCTGGTGCGGCAACGGCAAGAGAACCCATGGCGACGGAAAGATGAAAGTCGGACATCAGATGGCCAATATGTGCGGTGCAAGAGCAATGCAGCCCAACTTAAGAGCAGTACCTTTCGTCATTGATCCTTTCGCAATCAAGCAGGTGGATGCGGTTTTGGCTACCCATTATCATCAGGACCATATGAGTGCGGAATATGCAGCTCATGTAATCCAGAGCGGTATGACCACAGTGGATGAAAACGGTAAGGAAATCCCCGTTCCCTTTATCGGCCCGAAAAAATCCGTTGAACTGTGGCAGAAATGGGGCGTACCGGCTGACCGCTGCATTACCGTAAAACCCGGTGATACGATTAAGATCAAAGATATCGAAATCGTAGCCCTCGATTCTTTTGACAGAACCTGCCTGGTAACCACCGATTCCACAGGTCCCGACCGGGAAGAACTGACAGGCATCTGCCCTACCGATATGGACGAGAAAGCAGTAAACTATCTGGTTAAAACACCCGGCGGAAACATTTACCACAGCGGTGATTCCCATTACTCCATTTATTTTGCTAAACACGGCAAAGATTACGATATCGATGTTGCTTTCGGTTCCTACGGTGAAAATCCCGTTGGTATGGCTGACAAGATGACCTCCTGCGATATCCTGAGAATGGCAGAGGCTCTGCGCTGCAAGGTTGTTATCCCGATCCACTACGATGTATGGACCAATTTCATGGCTGATGTCAATGAAATCCGTGTACTGTATGATATGAAGAAGGACCGTCTGGATTACAAGTTCCATCCTTTCTTCTGGGAAGTGGGCGGCAAGTATGTATATCCTGTTGACAAGGATAAGAAGGCTTACCACCACAGAAGAGGCTTTGAAGACTGCTTTGAAGCACCTCAGAACATTCCTTTCCGTTCCTGTCTGTAAACCGGAAGAAAACAGAATCGTCAGAAGGAGAATACGATATGTTAAGAGAATTCGTTGAAAAGAAGCATTATAAATTTGCCGAATCAGCGCCTGACTGGCGGGAAGCAATCCGCATGAGCTGCGAATCCATCGAAGCGGACGGCACAGTGGAAGCAAATTACAAAGAAGATATTATCAAATGTGTGGAAACCTACGGCCCCTACATTGTTATCATCC
>JBJELO010000162.1:0-2408 GCA_051879195.1 Lachnospiraceae bacterium | reverse complement strand
AAAGAAGATATTATCAAATGTGTGGAAACCTACGGCCCCTACATTGTTATCATCCCCAATGTGGCCATGCCCCATTCCACCCAGGGTGCCGAAGGCGTGAACAAAACAGCCATTGCATTTATGCATCTGGACAAACCGGTTGCATTTGAACCGGATGAAGAAGGTGAGATCAAGGAAGCTCAGCTGTTTTTCACCATTGCCTCCTGTGACGGCGAACAGCATATGAACAATATCCAGAGACTTTCCGAACTGTTCAACAATGACGATGCAATCGAAGCTCTGGCAGATGCACATACCCCTGAGGATCTGATTGCAATTCAGGAAAAATACCTGGATTGATTCGAAAAATGAAGGAGATACACTTATGAGTACAGTTTTAGATCTTTTAATGAGAGCATGGTCCTATTTTGCGACCAATATTCTGCAGCAGCCCGCATTTATGATCGGTCTGATCGTTGTAATCGGCTACGCATTAATGAAAAAGCCCTGGTACGATATTCTCGCAGGTGCAATTAAAGCAATTGTAGGTTATCTGATTCTGGCGGTTGGTTCTTCAGGACTGGTAAGCAACTTCCGTCCCGTACTGGTAGGTCTGAAGGATAAATTCAATATGGATGCTACCGTTATCGACCCCTATTTCGGACAGAATGCGGTAACAGTCGGCGTGGAAGAAGTTTTCGGCAAAGGCTTCGGTGATGCCATGATTCTCCTTCTGATCGCTTTCATTGTAAATATTCTGCTGGTTCGTTTCAGTAAATACACAAAGCTGCGCGCACTGTTTACCACCGGCCACGTCCAGGTTCAGCAGGCCGCAACGGCTTACTGGCTGATTCTGTTCGCCTGCCCCTTTCTGATGAAGAGCAGAGTATCCACTCTGGTTGTTATGGCACTGGTTCTCGGTCTGTACTGGGCAGTCGGCGCAAACCTGACCATCAAACCCTGTCAGGAACTGACAGACGGTGCAGGCTTCTGTCTGGCTCATCAGCAGATGTTCGGTATCGCACTGAATACCTGGCTGGCTGAAAAGCTGTTCGGCAAGAGAAAAGACGGCAAGAAGGTTAAGAAGATTGATGACCTGGAACTGCCCGGATTCATGTCCATTTTCAATGAAAACATGGTTTGTACCTCAATCCTGATGCTCTTGTTCTTTGGTGCAATTCTCTGTATCCTTGGACGCGATTACCTGACGGAACAGGGCTTCATGAAGGAAGGTCAGAGTATGGTATTCTATGTCATCCAGACCTGTCTGTACTTCTCCGTATATCTGGCAATCCTGCAGCTGGGTGTTCGTACCTTCGTAACGGAGCTGACCGCTTCTTTCCAGGGTATTGCTGACAAGCTTCTGCCCGGTTCCGTACCCGGCGTTGACTGTGCCGTTGCATTTGGTTTCGGTTCTGAAAATGCAGTACCGCTTGGTTTCCTGGCAGGTTTTGCAGGACAGATCCTGGCGATTGCAGTGCTCATCGCATTAAAGAGCCCTGTACTGATCATCTGCGGATTCGTTCCTGTATTCTTCGATAATGCTACCATCGCCATTTTCGCCAACGAAAAAGGCGGCATCAAGGCTGCACTGATTCTGCCTTTCATCTCCGGTCTTTGCCAGGTATTCGGCTCCGCGTTTATCGCAGGCTGGGTCGGCATGGCTGCCTACGGCGGATACATCGGTATGTGGGACTGGGCAGTTGTATGGCCTGTCATGACGGTGGTTATGAAGTACTTAAGCTACATCGGTATCGCAGTTGTTGGCATTGCTCTGGTAGCAATTCCTCAGATTCAGTACCGTCTGGACAAGGAAGGCTACTTTAAGATGACAGAAGATTACGAAGCTTACAAGGAATTAAAAGCTCAGAGAGAATAATCTTCCGGGAAGCGATAATCTGTAAGAATCATACCTGTTTGATTATTTGAAACAGTATTTGAATTTTTAACTGGTTAAATGAATTTTTAACTGTAAATTATTGATAAATGATGATAAAATAAGATGAAGGAGTATAAAAGCATGAAAAATAATTTAAAGTTTCTCGTATGTTGTGCGAATGGTGCAGGTTCCAGCTTAATGATGAAAATGACCATGCAGAAGGTTCTGGACAAAGCCGGTTTAAAACCCGCTCAGGTTCATCACTGTGCATTATCGGAAGGAAAGACTGCAGCAAGAAATTTTGATGTGGTATTCTGTGCAAAGAACTTTGTCAGCATGTTCAAGGATGCGGAAAAGAACGGTACGATCGTAATCGGTCTGAAGAACATCATGTCGGCACAGGAAATCGAAAAAGGCTTAAAGGAGCATGATATTATCGACTAATTGATGTTTCACTGGCGGAGCGTTCCGGCCGGCCCCAGAGCCGGTCGGATCCCGGAGAATTTTGGTAAGTAAAAAGGAATAGCAGCAGGAAATTTAATAAATTGAA